>NZ_NKUH01000029.1:0-42594 GCF_009192895.1 Xanthomonas sp. LMG 12460
GGTTGGGGTGAGGGTACGGGGCGAAGCCTTCGCGCATCAGGACAGCACCAGGCTTCGCCCGCACCCTTGTCGCCGCTGCGATCGATGTCTTCCCAGGCTGCGCCCGTACCCTCATCCGCCCCTGCGGGGCACCTTCTCCCGGTGGGAGAAGGGAGGGTGCTGCGATGGGATGTTGTTGGTGCTCCGCTCTGCGAAGACCGCTCCGGCTTAACCGCCGCGCAATCTTCACGCGTCCTTTTCCCGCAGGCTGCTACGGCCTCCACCCGCAGCGACGCTTTTTTGCCTACCATGGGCGCTCGTCCCGTGTTCCGCTCCGGTAATGAGTCTGTGTCGCCCCCGTCCCCTTGACGCTGGACCCCCGCGCCAGGGTCCTGTCGCGCCCCGCCTGCGTCGGATCGGGTCGGGACAGTGAACGTCGCCAGGGGGAGGGGGGAGACGGCGTTCGCACGCAACTGCGGGCGCGCGTGGCCGGTGCTGCTGTTCTTGCTGCTGGCATTGGGCGTGGCCTGGCGCGCCGTGGCCGCCGATGGTGGCGCAGACGGGGTGCCGCCGCTACGCGACTACGCGATCGATTCCTGGACCTCGCGCAACGGCCTGCCGCACAACTCCCTGCGCGATCTGGCGCAGACCCCGGACGGCCGCCTGTGGTTCGCCACCTGGGAAGGGCTGGTGCGCTACAACGGCCTGGACTTCGCCGTCATCGACCGCAGCACCCGGCCTGGCCTGCCCGACAACGGCGTGGGCTCGCTGTACGTGGACCGCGCCGGCGCGCTGTGGCTGAGCGATTCGCGCGGCAATCTCGGCCGCCACGATGCGGCCGGCAACTGGCGCTTCTGGCGGCAGCCGCCGGGCTGGCCGCATGCGCTGATCCACGCCATGACCCAGGACCGCGACGGCCGCATGTGGCTGCTGTTCGAAGGCAACGGCCTGGGCTGCCTGTGGCCGGACGGTCGCTTCGATTACCAGCCGGCGCCGCGCGACCTGCCGTTGGCGGCGAGCTTCCCGCACATGGCCGCCGACGACCAGGGGCGGATCTGGATCGGCAGTCTCGATGGCCTGCTGTATCGCGACCCGCAGGGCGTGCTGCGGCGCGCGCCGGCCGCGTTCGGCCTGCCGCCGGGGCTGGCCTGGCCGTATCGGGCACCGGACGGCTCGCTGTGGCTGGTGGCCGGCGAGAACCTGTACCGACTGCAGGGCGAGCAGGCGGTGCTGGTGCAGCACCTGCCGGGCTACGGCCATTTCACCTCGATGCTGCGCGACCGCGATGGCGCGATCTGGCTGGGCACCGAGAACCAGGGACTGCTGCGGATCAGTGTGCACGGCATCGAGCGCATGCTGCCGGGCGACGTGCTGCCCAACGGGCGCATCGTCAGCCTGTTGCAGGACGCCGAGGGCAGCATCTGGATCGGCGCCAACGGCGGCCTGTTCCGCCTGCGCGAGACCTTGTTCGCCGGCTACACCCGCCGCGACGGACTCAGCGGCGACTACGTGCGCGCGCTGCTGGAGACGCCGGACGGCGCGCTGTGGATCGGCAGCGCCGCCGGGCTGGACCGGATGGCGCCGGATGGCCGCATCGCCCCGGTTGCGCTGCGCGACGCGCCATCGGTCCTGAGCCTGGCGCGCGGCCGCGACGGCGACCTGTGGATGGGCACCTACGCCGACGGCGTGTTCCGCCTGCGCGACGGCCGCGTCGTGCGCCACTACGGAACCAACGAAGGCTTGCCTAGCGGGCAGGTGCGTGCGCTCAGCGTCGATGCCGCTGGGACGGTCTGGATCGGCACGCGCAGCGGGGTGATGCGCATCGACGGCGACCGGCTGTCGGTGCCGGACGTGCCCGGCTTGCCGCACGGCCTGATCACCGCCCTGGCCAGCGTCGACGGCGCACTGTGGATCGGCTCGGTCGAAGGCGCGGCGGTACTGCGTGACGGCCGGGTGCGGAAGCTGGCGCTGGAACCGCTGGGCGGCGCGCGCACCGTGTTCGGATTCCAGGCGCTGGGCCGCGATGTGTGGATTTCCACCGACCGCGGCTTGCACCGCGACCGCGACGGCCAGCTGGCGCGGGTGGGGCTGGAGCAGGGCATGCCGGTGGACACGGTGTTCCAACTGGTGCGCGACCACCTCGGCAACGTCTGGATCAGCAGCAACCGCGGCGTGCTGCGGACCACCGCGGCGGCGCTGGACGCGGTCGCCGACGGCCGCCAGGCGCGGTTGCAGGTGAGCCGTTACGACGAGATCGACGGCATGTCCAACGCCCAGGGCAATGGCAGCTCCGGGCCGTCGATGATCCTGCGCCACGACGGCACGGTGTGGCTGGTCACCGCCGGTGGCGTCAGCATGGTCGATCCGCGGCGCCTGGCGCGCTTCCGCGATCGCCTGCCGCCGCCGGCGGCGATCGAGAGCGTGTTGCTGGATGGCCAGCCCTTCCCGTGGCAGAACACGTCGCAACTGCCCGGCGCCAAGCGCATCACCGTGTCCTATGTCGGCCTCAGCTATCTGCTGCCCGAGCGCATCCGCTACCGCACCCGGCTCGACGGCCTGGACACCGGTTGGATCGATCGTGGCAACCAGCGCAGCGTGGAGTTCATCGGGCTGCCGCCGGGCGACTACACCCTGCACGTGGCCGCGGCGCATCCGGACGGCGCCTGGAGCACTCGCGAAGCCGTGTGGCGCTTCAGCGTGGCGCCGCTGTGGTGGCAGCGGCACAGCGTCCATGCGGCGGCCGCGGTGGCGCTGCTGCTGGCGCTGGTGTTGCTGTACCGTTACCTGATCGCGCGCTACAAGCGTCGTGCCCTGCGCCTGGAGCGGCTGGTGGCGCGGCGCACCAGCGCGCTGCGGCTGCAGACCGAGCGCCTGCTGCAGGCCGATGCCGAGAAGAGCCAGTTGCTGGCGGAACTGCAGCGCCAGGCCACCGCGTTCGAGCGCCTGGCGCACGAGGATGCGCTGACCGCGTTGCCCAACCGGCGTCACTTCGACGAGGTGCTGGTGCACAGCATGCAACGCGCGCAGCGCAGTGGCGCGCCGCTGTGCCTATTGGTGATGGACATCGACCGCTTCAAGCAGATCAACGACGGCTACTCGCATGCCACCGGCGATGCGGTGCTGCGCGAAGTCGGGCAACTGCTGCTGAGCGCCTGCCGCGCCTCCGACCTGCCGGCGCGCCTGGGTGGCGAAGAGTTCGCGGTGCTGCTCGGCGACACGCCGCTGGCCGACGCCGAGCGCCTGGCCACGCGCCTGCGCGACCTGTTCCATGCACGCCTGCAGTGGGCGCCCGAGGCGCCGGCGCTGCGCGTCACCTTCAGCGCCGGCCTGGTCGCGCTGCGCCCGGACGACACGCCGAGCCAGTGGCTGGAGCGCGCCGATGGCGCGCTGTACCGGGCCAAGGGCATGGGGCGCGATCGGGTGTGCGTGGGCTGAGTGCATGCGTCCGGGCATGCGGATCGAGTGCTGTCGTTCTACCTTGTCGCGTGATCGCAGACGCGAGCGTTTCAGCGTGCGGCGTGTTGGTCCAGCATCTCCAGCGCCATCTCCGCCGCCTCACGGGTGTCTGGACGTTCCGACCGCAACGACAGGGCCAGCCCCGCGCGCAAGGTCGGATCCGCAAAGGCGGCGGCCAACTGCGTAACCCAGTAGCGGCTACCGCCAGGGAGCGTGGGATCTTCCAGCGCCTCCCGGATCGCGGCGACGGTATCGCTGCGGTCGCAGGCATGGAACACGTCCTCGACCAGCGGGTAGACACCCCAGCCATCGCCGTTGCCGAAGGAGCGCAGGAACAGCGAGAGCGCGGCGCGATCGGGATCGGCGACAAACAGCCGTCTCGCCGCGTCGTAGGCGTCGATCAAGTCCTGGCTGAGCTGGTCGTCGTCGGGCAGCGGTTGCTGCGCGCGCAGGAAGGTCAGGGCGTCGGTCTTGTTCACTAGGAGGGTGATCGTTTGTGGGGTCATGTTCGTCATGATGCGCGTCGTCGTGTGCAGGCGAGAGGCCTTGTACACGTGCGGAGTGCCAATGCCCGCGCGCTGGATGCGGCGGGCGAGCACAGGATCAGCGCGCAGGCAGGTGCCGCGACACCTTCGCGGTCAGCAGCTGCACCAGCGCCGGATCCATGTAGTCGTAGTCGTCGGGGATGTCGAGGCAGACGATGCGTGCGCGGCCGAGATGGCGCTTGAACCGCCGCGACAGCTTGTTGCGATGCGCCGGTTCCATGACGAAGACGATGTCCGCCCACTCCAGCAGTTCCGGGGTGATTGGGGTGTCCGCGTCGTGGTCGACGCCGGCCGAGGCGGTGTCCACGCCGGGCCAGGTGGCGAACACCTGTTCGGCGGTGGGGCTGCGCAGCCGGTTGCGGCTGCAGACGAACAGCAGGTGGCGGGTCATGCGAGCGGCTGGCGGCGCGCGCGTGCCTTGCAATCCATGCCGCGGCTATGGCGCTGCGCCGACCGGTGGGGCCGGCCAGGCGTTGGCAATCTTGCAGAACAGGCGCGCGGTCTGCTCGGTGTCGTAGACCGCGCTGTGCGCGTCGGCGGCGTTCCAGTCGAAGCCGGCGGCCTGCACCGCGCGCGCCAGCACGGTCTGGCCGTAGGCGATGCCGGCGAGGGTGACGGTGTCGAACACGCTGAAGGGATGGAACGGATTGCGCTTGTGGCCGCAGCGGGCGACCGTGGCGTTGAGGAAGTTGAGATCGAAATGGGCGTTGTGGCCGACCAGGATGGCGCGCTGGCACCCGTACTTCTTCACCGCCGCGCGCACCGGCGCGAACACATGGTCCAGCGCCTCGCGTTCGGGCTTGGCGAAGCGGAACGGATGGTCCAGGACGATGCCGGTGACCTCCAGCGACTTCGGATCGATCAGGGTGCCGGGCGCCGGCACCACGTGCGCGCTGGCGGTGACGCCGGGATACAACTGACCGAAATCGTCCATCTCGATCGGCACCACCGCGATCTCCAGCAGCGCATGCTTGTTCCAGTCGAAACCGCCGGTTTCCACGTCCACCACCACGGGCAGATAGCCGCGGAAACGCCGCGACATCGGGGTGATGACCAGGGGTTGCGAGGGACTGTCGACCGAATCGTTCATCCGCCAAGGTTAGCAGAGCGCGGCCGCCGGCCGCCGCGGCGTCACTCGGGCAAACGTGTGCCGAGCACGCTGCCCTGCGCGCGCAGCCGTTCCAGCAGGGCCGCGCCCTCGTCCAGCAGGGCAGCAGGCGCAAGGCCGTGCGCGGCGGCCAGATCCAGCAGCAGTGCGCGTCCGCTGCGCGTGCCGGACTGCAGCGCCGCCAGCACGGCATAGGCCAGCGGCGCCAGTTCGGCGAAGCGCACCTGGCCGTCGGCCTCGCGCCGCGCCAGCAGACAGGTCGGCTGCGCCGGCGCCGTGTCCGGCTGCCAGGCCGGGCCGATGCGCTGCACCGGCCAGCGGTAGCGCAACAGGCGTAGCCACGGCGACAGCAGCGGGATGCCGTCGAGCAGGTCGCCGCGCGGATCGTGCGGCGGCAGCGCCGCATCGTCGATCTGCACCTGCAGTTCCACGGTTTCGTAGTGAGCCAGTTCGGCCATCCAGGGGCGTTGCGGATCGGGCGCGCGCTGCGCCAGGAACGCCACCAGTTCCTCGCCCAGGCGCGGGAACAGTGGCGTGCGAGCGCGGTGTTCGGCGCAGAACGCGCGCAGCAGCGCCGTCCAGTCGGCATCGCCGAGGGTGGCGCGCAGCACCGGGAACTGGCCGCTCAGCAGCTGCGCCAGATTGTCGAAGAACAGGGCGCGGTACACCGCCAGGCGCTGCGGCGGGATATCGGCCGGCGCCGGGTAGCGCTGCGGATCGCGCAGGTGCCGGGTCAGCGCGAATTGCTGCGCGCGCAGGGTATCGCTCATGCGTCGGGCGACTGCGCATGCGCCTGCGCGGCGCGAATGCACTGCACTTCGTCGAGCAGCTCGCCCAGCGGCGGGAACTGGCCGTCGCGCTCAAGCACGGTGGGACGCACGCCGTGCAGGCGGTAGGCGGCGGCGAGCAGGGTCCACACCGGGTCGGCCACCGGCGCGGCGTGGGTGTCGATCTTCAGCCCGCTGGCTTGGTCGTCGCGGTGGCCGGCGACGTGGTACGAGGCGATGCGTGCGCTGGGCAGAGCGGCGAGGAAGGCCAGCGCGTCGTCGCCGTGGTTGCTGGCGTTGACGTGCACGTTGTTGACGTCCAGCAGCAGGTCGCAGTCGGCCTCGGCCAGCACTGCGGTCACGAAGGCGGCTTCGCTCATCGTCTGGCTAGGTGCGGCGTAGTAGGAGACGTTTTCCACCGCGATGCGCCGGCCCAGCGCGTCCTGCACCTGGGCGATGCGCGCGCCGACGTGGCGCACCGCCTCGTCGGTGAACGGCAGCGGCAGCAGTTCGTAGAGGTGGCCGTCGTCGGCGCTGTAGCTGAGGTGTTCGCTGTACAGCGCGACCCGGTGCCGGTCGAGGAACTGCCGGGTCTGCTGCAGCAGGGTGGTGTCCAGCGCCGCCACACCGCCCAGCGACAGCGACAGGCCGTGGCAGCTGAGCGGATGCCGCGCGCTCAGCGTCTGCAGCAGTTCCCCGGGGCGGCCGCCGACGCCGATCCAGTTGTCCGGTGCGCATTCGAGGAAGTCGAACGCATCCGCCGGCGCCTGCAGCAGGTCCTGCAGCAGGCCGCGGCGCAGCCCGAGACCGGCGCTGGCCGCGGCCAGCGGCCGGGCGTCGTACCGGGGTGGTTCAGAGGCTGCCACCGCATTTGCCCTCGCCGCACTTGCCTTCGGCCATGGCCTTGTCGTCGTGCTTGGCCTGGGGCGTGGCGGCGCTCCCGGCCGCCGCGGGCTTGGCCGGTGGCGCCGCCGGGGCGTGCGCACCGCAGCTGCCGTCGCCGGCCTTGGCACCGCAGCCGCCTTCGCTGGCCTTGGCCGGATCGGCGGCCTGCTTGGCCTGCGCCGGCGGCGCGGGCGTCGGCGTTGCAGGCGTGGTCGCCTCGGTGTTTTGCGGCGGGGTGACGGCAGCCTGCGCGCCCAGCGCATAGCCCTGGGCGAGGTCGGTCATGGCCAGCGCGGAGGCGGACAGGCCGATCCCGCCAAGCAGGACCGCACCGGCGAGGGCAGAGGACGGACGGGACGACGTGGACATGCGCAGGCTCCTGGCGATGGACGGGTGCCGGTCGGGATGTCCGGCAGTGCGCCAAGCCTACCCGCTGCCGCACCGCGTTGCATGCGGCGGTGCGTGGCGACAAAAAAGGCTCCGTTGCGCACGGAGCCCGGGGACGCCAGCGGCGGCGGAACGGCGCATGGCCGGTCCGCACGCCGGGGATCAGATGCCGCTGGTGGAGCTGGTCTCGTCGCGCTTGTCGCGCGGCGGCAGCGGCTCGTCGCCGTGCACCAGGAACCACACGTTCTCGGCGATGTTGGTGGCGTGGTCGCCGATCCGCTCCAGGTTCTTGGCCATGAACAGCAGATGCGTGCACGGGGTGATGTTGCGCGGGTCTTCCATCATGTAGGTCAGCAGCTCGCGGAACAGCGCGGTGTACTGCGCATCGAGCTGCGCGTCGCCCTGGCGCACCAGCAGCGCGGCGTCGGCGTCGTTGTTCTGGTAGGCGGCCAGCGCCGCGCGCACCTGTTCGGCGGCGAGCTTGCCGAGCTGGCGCAGGCCCAGGGTCTGCGGCATCGGCGGGGACATGTTCAGCGCGATCGAGCGCTTGGCGACGTTGGCGGCGTAGTCGCCGATGCGTTCGACGTCGGCGGGAATGCGCAGGCCGGCCAGGATCTCGCGCAGGTCGCGCGCCATCGGTCCGCGCAGCGCCAGGCGCATGACGTCGTGGCTGATGGAGTGCTCGAGCGCGTCGATCGCTTCGTCGTTGACGACGATGCGCAGCGCGGCGTTGTCGTCGCGGCGTTCGACCACGTCCAGCGCCGCTTCCAACTGCGCCACCGCGGTTTCGCCCATGCGCACGATCTCGGCGGCGAGGCGATGCTGTTCTTCGTCGTAGCTCTTCACGATGTGCTCGTTGGGCTGAGTGTTCATGTCGTAGGTCCAATAGGTGCGTTGGTGTCGCCGCGGCCATGCCTGGCGGTGCGGTGCTGGCGTCGCCGGGCGCCCGCCCGTGGGGCGGCGGGCGCGGCCGCTCCGACGAGGCAGCGGCGGCTGCAGCGGCTCAGCCGAAACGGCCGGTGATGTAGTCTTCGGTCTGCTGCTTGTTCGGCTGCGAGAAGATGATTTCGGTGCGGTCGTGCTCGATCAGGTCGCCCAGGTACATGAAGGCGGTGTAGTCGGACACGCGCGCGGCCTGTTGCATGTTGTGGGTGACGATGACGATGGTGTAGTCGTTCTTCAGCTCTTCCACCAGCTGCTCGATGCGGCTGGTCGAGATCGGGTCCAGCGCCGAGGTCGGCTCGTCGAGCAGCAGCACGTCCGGACGCAGCGCCACCGCGCGGGCGATGCACAGGCGCTGCTGCTGGCCGCCGGACAGGCCCAGCGCGCTCTGCCCGAGCTTGTCCTTGACCTCGTCCCACAGCGCGCCCTGGCGCAGCGCCTGCTCGACGCGGTCGGCCATGTCGGCCTTGGACAGCTTCTCGTGGTGGCGGATGCCGTAGGCGACGTTCTCGAAGATGGTCATCGGGAACGGCACCGGCTTCTGGAACACCATGCCGACCTTGCTGCGCAGCCGGTTCATCGGGTACTTCGGCGAGAGGATGTTCTCGCCGTCCAGCAGCACCTCGCCGCGCGCTTCCAGCTTCGGGTACAGCGCATAGATCCGGTTGAAGATGCGCAGCAGGGTGGACTTGCCGCAGCCGGAGGGGCCGATCAGTGCGGTGACGCGCTTCTCCGGCACTTCCAGGTTGATGCCCTTCAGCGCGTGGTACTTGTCGTAGTAGAAGTCCAAGCCGCGCGCGGCGATCTTGACCGGCGACGGCGCCAGCGCGGTGTGCCCGTTGGGCATGGCGATGCGGTGCATCGGGGCGGCGTTGTGGTGATCGTTCATGGCCGGGTCCATAGGGGAATCAATCGTTGGAGATCTTGTTGCGCACCAGCAGGGCGCGCGCGCCGAGGCTGACCAGCAGGACGAAGACGGTGAGCACCAGCGCGCCGGACCAGGCCAGTTGCTGCCAGGTCGGGTAGGGGCTGCCGGCGAAGTTGTTCATCACCACCGGCACGCTGGCCATCGGCTTGAGGATGTTGTTGTTCCAGTACAGGTTGCCGAAGGAGGTGAACAGCAGCGGTGCGGTCTCGCCGCTGATGCGCGCCAGCGCCAGCATCACGCCGGTGACGATGCCGGCCGAGGCGCTGCGGTACAGCACCTGGATGGTCACCTTCCATTGCGGGATGCCCAGCGACAGCGCGGCCTCGCGCATCTGCGCCGGCACCAGCCGCAGCATCTCGTCGGTGGTGCGGACCACCACCGGCAGCACGATGAAGGCCAGCGACAGCGCGCCGGCCAGCGCCGAGAAATTGCCGCCGGTCTGCATCACGTACAGGGTGTAGACGAACAGGCCGAGCACGATCGACGGCGCCGACAGCAGGATGTCGTTGACGAAGCGCACCACCTGACCGGTCTTGCGCGCGTTGCCGTACTCGGCCAGCCAGGTGCCGGCGGCCACGCCCAGCGGCGTGCCGATCAGCAGCGCCAGGCCGCACATCACCGCGCTGCCGAAGAACGCGTTGGCCAGGCCGCCGTCCTCGCCGGGCGGCGGGGTCATGCGCGTGAACAGGTCCAGGTTGATGCCGGAGATGCCCTTGGCCAGCAGGGTCCACAGGATCCAGGCCAGGAACACCAGCCCGAACAGCGCGGTCAGGCAGGACAGGGTGAGCGCCACGAAGTTGACCACGCGGCGGCGGTTGTACAGGCGGTGTGCGATGTCGGCGGCCATCTCAGTTGCCCTCCTTGCGCGACAGTTGCGCCAGCATCAGGCGGGCGATCGCCAGCACGACGAAGGTCACCAGGAACAGGACGAAGCCCAGCAGCAGCAGTGCCGAGCGGTAATCGCCGGTGGCTTCGCCGAAGTCGTTGGCGATCAGCGCGGCGATGGTGGTGCCCGGCTCCAGCAGCGAGGGCGACAGGCGCACCGTGTTGCCGACCACGAAGGCCACCGCCATGGTCTCGCCGAGCGCGCGGCCCAGGCCCAGGAAGATGCCGCCGATCACCGCCGAGCGGGTGTAGGGCAGCACGATGTCCCAGCTCACCTCCCAGCGCGTGGAGCCGAGCGCGTAGGCCGACTCCTTGAGACGGGTCGGCACGGTCAGGAACACTTCGCGCATCACCGAAGAGATGAAGGGAATCACCATGATCGCCAGCACGAAGCCGGCGGTGAGCAGGCCGATGCCGATCGGGGGGCCCTGGAAGATCGGGCCGATCACCGGCAACGTGCCGAGGTGGTCGTTGAGCCAGGGTGTGACGTACTCGGACATGATCGGGATCAGCACGAACAGGCCCCACATGCCGTAGATGATCGACGGGATGCCGGCCAGCAGTTCGATCGCGGTCCCGACCGGGCCGCGTAGCCAGCGTGGCGCCACTTCGGTCAGGAAGAAGGCGATGCCGAAGCTCACCGGCACCGCGATCAGCATCGCGATCAACGCAGTCACCAGGGTGCCGTAGATCGGCGCCAGTGCGCCGTACTTGTTCTCGACCGGGTTCCACTCGCTGGAGTAGAAGAAGCTCATGCCCTGCAGCTGCAGGGCATGACGGCCGCCCCACAGCATCGACAGCGCAGCGCTGCCCAGGGCGACGAGTACCAAAACGACGGTGGCGGTGAGGATCCAGCGGAACAATCGGTCGGCGCGGGCGTCACGCAGGTCGCGTCCGCGTGGCGCCGACATCGCTTCGGGAAGGACAGTGCTGTTCATGGGCTCGGTCGTCGCCGGAGCACGCGCCTGCGCGCTCCGATCGTGGCCGCGGCGGGGATGACCGCGCGCGGTGGGTGGTTGCATCGCTCCCGCACAGGCGGGAACCCGAAAGTCCGGATCACAAGTAGCCGAGACGGCGACCGGCGGCGCCTGGACTGCACCGCCGGTCGCCGGTTGCCGCCGCGCTGCGCGCAGTGCGCACCGCGGTGGCGCTTACTTGAATTCCTTGCTCCAGTAGGACTCGATCTGCTGCACCAGTTCCGGCGGCAGCGGCACGTAGTGCAGGGCGTCGGCCTGCGGCTGGCCCTTCTCGAAGGCCCACTTGAAGAAGTCCAGGGTCGCCTTGCTGCGCGCCGGGTCCTTGGCCTGCTTGTGCATCAGCATGAAGTTGGTGGCGGTGATCGGCCACGCCTGCGCGCCCGAGGCGTTGGTGATGACCAGGTTGAAGTCCTTGGCGTTGGCCCAGTCGGCCGACGCGGCGGCCGCGGCGAAGCTCTCGGCATTGGGCTGCACCCAGTTGCCGGCGGCGTTCTGCATCGACGCGTACGGCATCTTGTTCTGCAGCGCGTAGGCCAGTTCGACGTAGCCGATCGAGCCCTTGATCTGCTGCACGTACGAGGCCACGCCTTCGTTGCCCTTGCCGCCGACGCCGCCCGGCCACTGCACCGAGGTGCCTTCGCCGACCTTGCCCTTCCACTCCGGGCTGACCTTGGACAGGTAGTTGGTGAAGTTGAAGCTGGTGCCCGAGCCGTCGGAGCGGTGCACCAGGTTGATCTTGGTGTCGGGCAGGGTCACGCCCGGGTTCAGCGCGGTCAGCGCCGGGTCGTTCCACTTGCTGATCTTGCCCAGGAAGATGTCCGCCAGCACCGGGCCGGTCAGCCGCAGCTTGCCCGCGTCCATGCCGTCCAGGTTGACCACCGGCACCACCCCCCCAATCGCCGAGGGGAACTGGCCGAGACCGGCCGCGGCCAGCTCGGCGCTGTCCAGCGGCTTGTCGGAAGAGCCGAAATCGACCGTGCCGGCCTTGATCTGGGCGATGCCGCCGCCGGAACCGATCGACTGGTAGTTGATCTTGTTGCCGGTGGCCGCGTTGTAGTCGGCCGACCACTTGGAGATCAGCGGGTAGATGAAGGAGGCACCGGCGCCGGAAATCTCCGCCGCGGTCTTGGCGCCGGCGGCCGGCGCGGCAGCGGGCGTCCCACCTGCCGCATCGGCGGCGCCCTGCTTGTCGCCGTTGCCGGGCTGGCAGGCGGTGACGGCGAAGGCCAGGGCGAGGGACAGGACGGCAATGCGCGCCGGCTGCAGTTTCATGGGGGTCACTCCGTAGCGAAGAGCGCCGGGACATCCGGCGGATGCTCGCTATGAAATGATATTTTTGTTACAGCGAGATGACTTGCGGACTGGTTGGCGGACGCCATCACCGGATGCGGCGCTCGCGCCGCCTTCCGGAACCGTGGCAGGGCAGGGCGGCGTGCCCCCGCTGGGCCTGCGCACGGCTCCGCCAGCGGGGACAAAAAAAGACGCGGACCCTGCGGTCCGCGCCTTCGGGACATCGCCGTGCCGGCGCGCGAGCGCCGGACGGGCGAGACGCCGGCTTACTTCATGTTCTGCGCCCAGTAGGCTTCGATCTGCTTGACCAGCGGCTCCGGCAGCGGCACGTAGTCCAGCGCCTTGGCCTGCGGCTGGCCCTGCTCGAACGACCACTTGAAGAAGTCCAGCGCGGCCTTCGACGACGCCGGCTTCTTGGCCTTCTTGTACATGATGGCCCAGGTGGTGGCGGTGATCGGCCACGCGTCCTGGCCCGGCGCGTTGGTCATGATCAGGTTGAAGTCCTTGGCCGACTTCCAGTCCGCGGTGGCGGCGGCAGCGGAGAAGGTCTTGTCGTCCGGCATCACGAAACGGCCGGCGGCGTTCTTCATGCCGGCGTAGCTGAGCTTGTTCTGCAGCGCGTAGGCGTACTCGACATAGCCGATGCCGCCGCGGATCTGCTTGACGTAGGCGGCCACGCCTTCGTTGCCCTTGCCGCCGATGCCGGCCGGCCACTGCACGGCGGTGCCTTCGCCGACCTTGCTCTTCCACTCCGGGCTGACCTTGGACAGGTAGTTGGTGAAGTTGAAGCTGGTGCCCGAACCGTCGGAGCGGTGCACGATGGTGATCTTCAGGTCGGGCAGGGTCAGGCCCGGGTTCAGCGCGGCGATCGCCGGGTCGTTCCACTTGGTGATCTTGCCGAGGAAGATGTTGGCCAGCACGGTGCCGTCGAGCTTCATCGCACCCGGGGCCACGCCCGCCACGTTGAACACCGGCACGATGCCGCCGATCACGACCGGGAACTGGCCCAGGCCGAACTTTTCCAGATCCGCGCCGCTCAGCGGCTTGTCGGAGGCGCCGAAATCGACCGTGGCCGCCTGGATCTGCGCGATGCCGCCGCCGGAACCGATCGACTGGTAGTTGACGCGGTTGCCGCTTTTCTCAGCATAGGCAGCCGACCACTTCGACAGCACCGGGTAGACGAAGCTGGAGCCTGCGCCAGTGACGTCGGTGGCTTGCGCCGCGAGCGAAAACGTAGCGACCGCGGCGGCTGCCAGCAGTCGGAGCTTGAGGGAACGCATCGGGAGAACTCCTGAAATAGGTGGAATGCCGGCACCCCGGCCGGCATCGGCTGCATTCCAAGACTTTTTCATGAACGTCTGAAGAAAATCAGATGTCAGTCCGGTGACAGCCTTCCCGGACGGGGGTGCCTTCGTTTCGAAACGAAGCTGACTCAAAACCGTCATGTCTTTGACGGAATCTTTACAAATGGTCGGGCCATCGCACTGGGGCCGCACCGCACCCATACCACCCTGCCACCACCCATCGGAGAGATTCTAATGCGTTCCCATCTTCTCGCCACGGCGATCCTCGCCAGCCTCGGCCTCGTGTCGGCGCCGCAGGCGTTCGCGGCGAAGGCCAAGGCCAGCAGCAACCCGCCCGCCGTCAGCGCTGCCCAGCTGCAGCAGCTGCAGGCCCAGATCGAAGCGCTGCAGACCCAGGTCCAGCAGCTGCAGGCGCAGTCGGAAGCCCTGCAGGCGCAGTCCGACGCGCAGTCGGAAGTGAATGTCGTGCAGGCCCAGGCGACCGAAACGGCGCAGGCCAGCGCCGCCAAGGTCGACAAGCTCGCCAAGCTGGTCAACGACAACAAGATCGGCGGCCGCATGTTCTTCGACCTGACCAACATCGACCGCACCAGCGGCGGCGCCAAGACCGCCGCCAGCGGCACCGGTCTGGACGTCAAGCGCTTCTACCTGACCGTCGACCACAGCTTCAACGAGATCTGGTCGGCCAACCTGACCACCGACTTCCAGTACAGCTCGGCGCTGTCCAACACTCAGCTGTTCGTCAAGAAGGCCTACGTGCAGGGCAAGTTCGACGACGCCTTCGCCCTGCGCATCGGTGCCGCCGACATGCCGTGGGTGCCGTTCGTCGAGAAGTTCTACGGCTACCGCTACGTCGAGAACACCCTGACCGACCGCCTGAAGTACGCCAACTCCTCCGACTGGGGCCTGCACGCCTTCGGCGACCTGGGCTCGCAGGTCAACTACGCGATGTCGGTGGTCAACGGTGCCGGCTACAAGAACCCGACCCGCGGCAAGGGCATGGACGTGGAAGGCCGCGTCGCCTACATGCCGATGCAGAACCTGGCCATCGCCGTCGGCGCCTACTCGGGCAAGCTGGGCAAGGAAACCGACATCCTCGACGCGCAGCACGACTACACCCGCGCCGATGCGATGGTCGCCTACGCCGATTCCAACTTCCGTCTGGGCGGCGAGTACTTCCAGGCCAAGAACCTCAACAACGTGCTGACCCCGGCCACCGACAAGTCCAGTGGCTGGTCGGTGTGGGGCAGCGTGGCGCTGACCGACGGCGGCATCAACGCCTTCGCCCGCTACGACAAGACCGACCTGAGCAAGACCATCGACCCGACCCTGGCCGACAAGTACTGGAACGTCGGCGTCGAGTTCCCGGTGCTGAAGAACCTGAAGCTGGCCACCGTGTACAAGTACACGCACCAGGACAACGCCAGCAGGAAGACCGACGTGGAAACCAAGGAATTCGGCGTCTGGGGCGACCTGTCGTTCTGATTCGCGGAGATTCCCGCACGTGGAACGAAAGGCGGCGCATTGCGCCGCCTTTCTTTTTTACGGCGCGATCGCCGCGGCGCGCGATGGGGCGCGGGCCGGGGCGCCTTTCACGGTTCGCGTCGACGACCGTGGACGATAGTCGCTGCTACAGCGGCCAGGTGGCCTCTCGTGGAGAACTGTAGAAGCGGTTTCAACCGCGACGGGCGCAGCGGCGGACGACATGCGCCGCGCAAGTTGCCCAAGCCGACATCCCCGGTGCTGTACCGGCCGGCGCCGCGGCACGCCGCTCAACCCGGCGTCTTGTCCTTGTACCGGCACAGGTCGCGGATCGCGCACTGCGGACAGTCGGGCTTGCGTGCCTTGCACACGTAGCGGCCGTGCAGGATCAGCCAGTGGTGCGCGTCGTACAGGAACTGCGCCGGCACCCGCTTGAGCAGCGAATCTTCGACTGCGCGCACGTCCTTGCCCGGGGCCAGCCCGGTGCGGTTGGCGACGCGGAAGATGTGCGTGTCCACCGCCATGGTCGGTTCGCCGAAGGCGGTGTTGAGCACCACGTTGGCGGTCTTGCGGCCGACCCCGGGCAGCGCTTCCAGCGCGGCGCGCGAGCGCGGCACCTCGCCGCCGTGCTGCTCGACCAGGATGCGGCAGGTGGCGATGACGTTCTTGGCCTTGGCGTTGAACAGGCCGATGGTGGAGATGTAGCGCTTCAGGCCGTCCTCGCCCAGCGCCAGGATCGCGGCCGGCGTGTTCGCCACCGGATACAGGCGCCGCGTGGCCTTGTTGACGCCGACGTCGGTGGCCTGCGCCGAGAGGATCACCGCGATCAGCAGTTCGAACGGGCTGTCGTATTCCAGCTCGGTGGTCGGGCTGGGGTTGAGTTCGGACAGGCGCGAGAACAGCTCATGGATCTCGTCCTTGCTCAGCAGGCGCCCGCGCCGTGCAGGCGTGCTTGCGCCCGTGCTCGCGGTCGCGCTCATTGGCCGCCTCGCTGCGCGGCCTTGGCCTTGGCGCGGGCCAGGATCGCCGCAGCGGCCGCCGGCAGGGCCGGCGCGCTCGGTGTGGCCGTGGTCGACGTCGAGGCGATCGGTGTCGCTGCCGCACGTCGCGCCTGGCGCGCATTGGCATGTCGCTCCAGGCGCGCGCTGCGCGCCCGGTAGCGCGCACGCGCGTCCCACGCATCGCGCAGGCGCTGCTGCGCGGCCAGCACCTGCGCGCGCAACTGCGGATGCGCCGGGTCCAGGCGATCGTCCTCCGGATCGGTGCCGCGGTAGTCCATCAGGCCGCCGTCGATCGCGGCATCCAGATCGTCGTCCAGGATCCAGCGCAGCAACTGCAGCGGCGTGGCGAGAGCGGGGGCGTGCGACATCGTGTGCGGGCTCAGCGGTTGCGGAACTGCGGCGGGCGCCGCTCCAGGAAGGCGCGGGTGCCTTCGCGCATGTCCTCGCTGGAGAACAGCAGGCCGAACTGCGCGGTCTCGTATTCCAGCCCCTGTTCGATCGCGCTTTCGCCACCGATCTGGATCGCGTCGAGGATGCCGCGCAGCGCCAGCGGTGCGGCATCGGCCAGTTGCTGCGCCAATTTCAGCGTGGTCGCCTGCAGTTCGCCGGCGGCGACCACGCGGTTGACCAGGCCCAATTGCAGTGCGCGCGCCGCGTCGATCGGCGCGCCGAGCAGGCACAGTTCCAGCGCCGCGGCGCGGCCGACCAGCCGCAGCAGGCGCTGGGTGCCGCCGAAGCCGGGAATCAGCCCGAGATTGATCTCCGGCTGGCCCAGGCGCGCACCGTCGGCGGCCACGCGCAGGTGGCAGGCCATCGCCAGTTCCAGCCCGCCGCCGAGGGCGAAGCCGTTGACCATCGCCAGCACCGGCTTGGGCATGCGCTCGATCCGGCGCATCAGGCGCTGGCCCAATTGCGAGAAATCGCGGCCCTGCACCGGTGTCAGTTCGTTCATCTCGGCGATGTCGGCGCCGGCCACGAAGGCTTTCTCGCCGGCGCCGGTCAGCACCACCACGCGGATCTGCGGGTCGTCCGCGGCCGCGGCGAAGGCCGCATCCAGCGCCTGCAAAACCTGGCGATTCAAGGCGTTGAGCTTGTCGGCTCGATTCACGGTGAGGATGCGGATCGCACCCTGGGTATCGGCGAGGACCGGCGTGCCGGACATGTGCATTCCTGATTGTTAAAAAAAGGTAATGGGAACTCTGGGCGGGCCGCACCAGTCAGAGCAGCGTCGTCGGTAGCGGTTACGCGCCGCGGCGGCTATCCTAACGCGTCATCTCAGGCGGCACGGGCCGCCCTGTGCCACCACCCTGGAGAATTGTTTGATGAAGTTGCGTTCTATTGCGGTCGCTGTCGCGGCCCTCGCCCTGAGCGGCAATGCGTTCGCCCAGGACACCTCGTCCGAGAAGGGCAAGCTGAGCTATTACTTCGGCTACGACTACGGCAACAACCTTGCCGAACTCACCGGCCGCGGCGAGCAGCTCGATATCAATGCGGTGGTGAAGGGCTTGCAGGACGCCTACGCCAAGAAGCAGCCGGCGGTCAGCGCCGACCAGCTGAAGCCGGCGGTGGAAGCGTTCCAGAAGCGCGAGCAGGCCCGCGCCCAGCAGGCCAAGGCCGACTACGAGAAGGCCGCTGCCGAGAACAAGACCAAGAGCGACCAGTTCATGGCCCAGAACAAGGCCAAGCCTGGCGTGCAGGTGCTGCCCAGCGGCGTGCAGTACCGCGTGATCGAGGCCGGCAAGGGTGCCAAGCCGACCCAGGCCAGCACCGTGCAGCTGGAAGTGGCCGGTCCGTACCCGTTCGGCCAGCGTCCGGCGCAGGCGCGTCCGGCGCAGCAGATCCCGGCGATCAAGGTCAGCGAAGTCGAGATGCAGGCCATGCGCGACACGCTGCTGCAGATGCCGGCCGGCTCCAAGTGGGAAGTGACCCTGCCGCCGGACAAGGCCTACGGTGCCGACCCGCGTACGCCGTTCCCGCCGAACGTGGCGGTGCAGTTCGAGATCAAGCTGGTCAGCGTCAAGTAAGCACGCTGGTTCAGTGCACGACGATTGCGCCGGCAGCGATGCCGGCGCAATTTTTTTGGGCAGGCAACGACGGCGCCGACGAATCGCGCTAGGCTGGCAAGGTGTCGAATCCGATGGATCCCGTTCCGCATGCCCTGCTCACGCCCTGCATCGGTCTCTGCCGTCTCGATGCGCAGGGCTATTGCGCCGGCTGCCTGCGCAGCGGCGACGAGATCGCACGCTGGCGCGGCATGAGCGACGCCGAACGCCGCCGCTACATGGACGAGGTGCTGCCGGGCCGCGGCTGGTCGCCGTCGCCGGGGCAGCGCCTGGCCGAACGCGCGCACCTGCTGCGCGCACTGCACCCGCTGCAGCAGCCGCCGGCGGGGCCGGGCTGGAACCACCACGAACTGCAGGATCTGCTGCCGGACGGCGCGCCGGTGGAAGCGGCGGTGCTGGCCGGCCTGGTGCCGCGCGCCGACGGCACCCATGTGCTGTTGACCCGGCGCACCGACAGCCTGCGTCACCACGGCGGCCAGGTCAGTTTTCCCGGTGGCCGCATCGAGGCCAGCGACGCCGATGCGGTGGCCGCTGCGCTGCGCGAGAGCGAGGAGGAGATCGCACTGGCGGCGTCGCAGGCCGAGCCATTGGGCTACCTGGATCCGTTCGTCACCATCAGCGGCTTCCGGGTGATGCCGGTGGTCGCGGCGATCGATCCGCGCTTCGTGCCGCAGCCGCATCCGGGCGAGGTGGCGGAGGTGTTCGAAGTGCCCTTGGCCTACCTGATGGCGCCGGACAACCTGCGCAGCATCGAGACCGATTACCGTGGACGCCCGCGCGTCGTGCTGGAGTACGGCTGGCCCGGCCAGCGGATCTGGGGCGCGACCGCGGCGATCCTGCTCAACCTGCGCCGCCGACTGGAGCAAGCCGCATGACCGCAACGTCCCCCGCATGGCACACCCTGGTCGAGGCACCGACGCTGGCCGCCGCGCTCGACGATCCCGCGCTGCGCCTGGTCGATGCGCGGTTCGTGCCGGCGGCGCTGCTCGATCCCGCCGCGGCGGCGGCCGCGCGCGCGGCCTATGCGCAATCGCACCTGCCCGGCGCGGTCTACGCCGATCTGAACGCGGATCTGTCCGATCTCGGCCGTCCCGGCCTGGGCCGGCATCCGTTGCCGGACGACGCGGCGTTCGCGCGCACCCTGGGACAGTGGGGCATCGGCCCGCAGCATCAGGTGGTGGTGTACGACGCCGGCGATGGCAGCATGGCCGCGGCGCGGTTGTGGTGGATGCTGGGCCTGCTCGGCCATCGCCGTGTCGCCGTGCTCGACGGCGGCCTGGCCGAATGGCGCCGGCTCGGCCTGCCGGAAACCGACGCGGCCACCGCGCCGTCGCCATTGCCGCCGTATCCGCAGGTCTTCGATGCGGCGCGCATCGTCTCCGCCGAGGAGGTCGCCGCACGCCTGCACGAGGCGCCGGGCTGGTTGCTGGATGCGCGCCCCGGCGAACGCTTCCGTGGCGAGGTGGAGCCGATCGACCCGTTGCCCGGGCACGTGCCCGGCGCGCTCAACCGGCCGCTGGCGCAGAACCTGCGCGACGGCCGCCTGCGCCCGGCGCAGGAACTGCGCGCGGAACTGCAGCCGCTGCTGCAGGGACGCGATCCGCGCGAGGTGGTGTTGATGTGCGGATCGGGCGTCACCGCCTGCCATCTGCTGCTGGCGCTGGAGCATGCCGGCCTGCACGGTGCGCGCGTGTATGCCGGCTCCTGGAGCGGCTGGATCGCCGATCCGGCACGGCCGCGCGCCATCGGCTAGGGCCGGCGCCGGTCCACACGGAACGCATGCACGATGGCACGCGACAGGGGCGGCACCATGCGCTGGCGTGAGGCCTGCGGGCTGGCGATGCTGCTGGGCCTGGCCGCCTGCGGCGACCGCCGCGCGTCGGCCGATGGCGCCGACGCCTCGCCACGCGCGCAATCTGCCACGCATTATCGCGAGGCGGTGGAGCGCAATCGTGCGCAGCGCCTGGCGACATTGCGCGCGCCGTCGGGCTGGTTGAGTTTCACCGGCTCCGGGCGTCTGCACAGTGGCCTGCACCGGGTCGGCAGCGCACCCGACAACGATGTGCAGTTGCCGGCCGGCCCGGCGCATCTGGGCATGCTGCAGGTGGATCCGCAGGAGGGCGTGCAGTTCCAGCCCGCGGCGGACGCGGCGGTGCAGGTGAACGGCCAGCCGTTCGCCGGTGGCCGCCTGGAGACCGACGCGGCGCACGACACCCAGACCCGCCTTGCGCTGGGGGCGCAGGAGTTCTACGTGGTGCGCACCGGCAACCTGTTCGGCTGGCGCTTCCGCGATCCGCAGGCGCCGGCGCGCGCGCGCTTCCGCGGCATCGACTACTTCCCGATCGATCCGCAGTGGCGGGTGGTGGCCGACTGGTATCCGGTACCGGCGCCGCGGGCGATGGTGCTGCTGACCTCGATCGGCACGCCGCAGCCGCTGGCCCTGGTCGGCAGCGCTGAGTTCGTGCTGCGGGGGCGGCGCTACAAGCTGCAGATCCTGCGCGACGGCGCCAGCCAGCGCCTGTTCCTGCCGTTCTCCGACCGCACCAGCGGCCGCGAGAGCTATGGCGGCGCCCGTTATCTGTTCGTGCCGGCGCCGCAGGGCGACCGCATCGTGCTGGATTTCAACCTGGCGCAGAACCCGCCATGCGCGTTCACCCCGCACGTGGTGTGCCCGCTGGCGCCGGTCGGCAATCGCCTGGACGTGGCGGTGACCGCCGGCGAGAAGAACTACGTCGGCGTGCACTGAGCGCGCGTGGAAAATCGCGCAGGAGCGGCTTCAGCCGCGACCGGGCCGTTCCCGGTGAAGCCGGGGCGCGGCTGAAACCGCTGCTACGGGAGCGTGCGAATGCGACCCTGTCTGATACTCCATCGCGGCCCGAATCAGCCGTTCCAATCCATCGCCTCCAAGGCGGTCACACAGGCGGCGCATACGGCGCCAGCGTCACCGCCTCCAGCACCTGCGGCCAGGGAAAGCGCGGGCCCGGATCCAGCTTGCGCTGCACCTGCCGCGTCGGATCGTCGCTGGCCGGTTCCAGGCTGCGGTCCAGCGCCTCGTGTCCGGCGATGTGGCGCAGCTGCGGCAGTTCCGCGCGCAACTGCTGCAGCAGCCGGATCAGCGCCTGCACTTGCGCCGGCGGGTAGTCCTCGCACATCGCCTGGTGGCGCGAATCCAGCCACAGCGGATAGCGTCCGCGGTTGACCAGTTCGATGCCCAGCGATTGCCGGTTGTAGCCGCGCACGTGATGCGCGATGCGCTCCGCGGGCACGTAGCGATGCACGCTGCCGTCGCGGTCGATGTAGAAATGGCCGCTGTTGCCGGTGCCCGACGGATACAGCACACGCTCGCCGTACAGGCGCGCGCTGGCCAGGTCCGGCAACTCGGTGCAGTGGATCACCGCCAGCGTGATGCTGTCCGGCGCGCGCTCCTGCAGCAGGCCGACGTAAGGCAGGGGCGCATCGTGGATCGGCAACGGCGGGGTAGGCGACATGCGCGGATGCTAGCATTCGCCGATGACTCTGAATTCCGAAAGCCCGCTGGCGACCCTGCTGGCCACACTGCCGCGCGCCGGACGCGTGGAATGGATCGGCCTGCGCCCGGCGCGCGACGTGCCGATGCACGAGGTCGACGCCGCTGAGGCGCAGACCGAGGGCGGCCTGCACGGCGACCGCTACGCCGGCCGCAACGGCAAGCGCGGCGTGACCCTGATCCAGGCCGAACACCTGCCGGCGATCGCCGCGCTGGCCGGCCATGCGGCGGTGGCGCCGGCGACCCTGCGGCGCAACGTGGTGGTGTCGGGCATTCCGCTGATCGCGCTGAAGGGGCGCCGTTTCCGCATCGGCGAGGTCGAGCTGGAAGGCATCGCGCCGTGCGACCCGTGCTCGCGCATGGAGCAGGCGTTGGGGCCCGGCGGCTACAACGCCATGCGTGGCCACGGCGGCCTGTGCGCACGCATCGTGCAGGGCGGCACGCTGCGGCTGGGCGATGCGGTGGTGGCGCTGTGAGCCGCGGCCACTGCATCCTCTCGCACGGCTTCGAGAGCGGGCCGGACGCGATCAAGGTGACCGCATTGGCCGAGGTGGCGGAGCGCCTGGGCTGGAGCCATTCGCGCCCGGACTACACCGACCTGGACGCGCGCCGCGACATCAGCCCGCTCGGCGACGTGCCGACCCGCCTGCAGCGCCTGCTGGAACAGGCGCAGGCGGCGGCGCAGCGCGGGCCGCTGGTGCTGGCCGGTTCCAGCCTCGGCGCCTACATCGCCGCGCAGGTGTCGCTGCACGTGCCGGTGCGCGGCCTGTTCCTGATGGTGCCGCCGACGCGGATGGGGCACATGCCGGCGCTGGATGCGGCACCGGTGCCGACCTCGGTGGTGCATGCCTGGCGCGACGAACTGATTCCCGCCAGTGAAGTGATCGCCTGGGCGCAGGCGCGTGCCGCGCGGCTGCTGCTGGTCGACGACACGCACCGCCTGGGCGAGCACGTGGCGACCTCGGCGCAGGCCTTCGCCGAGCTGCTGGAGCGCCTGTGAGCGCAGCCGACGACATGCTGTTGCGCGCCGAGCGGCCGGCCGACGCGGCGGCGATCGAGGCGCTGACCCTGGTCGCCTTCTTCCGCGTCGCGCACAGCCGCCACGACGAGCAGGACATCATCGAACGGCTGCGCGCGGACGGCGCGCTGACCCTGTCGCTGGTGATCGAGCACGAGGGCTACATCGTCGGCCACGTCGCGGTGTCGCCAGTGAGCCTGTCCGACGGCAGCCGCGGCTGGTACGGGCTGGGACCGCTGTCGGTGGGGCCGGGCCACCAGCGCCAGGGCCTGGGCACGCGGCTGGTGCGCGAGGCGCTGGCGCAGTTGCAGGCGCTGGGTGCGGCCGGCTGCGTGGTGCTGGGCGACCCGGCCTACTACGCGCGCTTCGGCTTCCATCCGGAACCCGGGCTGACGCTGCCGGGCGCGCCGGTCGAGGCCTTCCAGGCGTTGGCCTTCGGCGAGCGCCTGCCGCCGATGGCCGAGGTGGCCTACCACCCGGCGTTCCTGTCCGCGGCCTGAGCCAGCGCGCCGCGCCGTGGCCCGTCGCGGCCGCGTTGCGTTAGCATCGTCCCGCGTCCACTCCGATCGAGGATCCACGCCGATGCGCCATTGATGCCGCCGTCTTCGCGACGGCCCTCGTCCCACCTGCCGAGCGATCGGCGGGCACGACCGGCATCCATGGAGGTTCCCATGACGCATCCGCTGCTTGCGCTGGACAGCGCGACCCATGTTCTGCCCGACGGCAGGATTCTGTTCTCCGATCTGCACTTCGCGCTCGATGCGCGCCGCACCGGCCTGGTCGGCCGCAATGGCGTCGGCAAGAGCGTGTTCGCGCGCCTGCTCGCCGGCGAGCTGACGCCCAGCGCCGGACGCTGCGTGCGCCACGGCCGCCTGCATTACGTGCCGCAGCAGATCGCGCCGGCACCGCACGCCACGGTCGCCGATCTGGCCGGGGTGGGCGCGGCGTTGCGGGCGCTGGCGCGGATCGAGGCCGGCAGCGCCGACGTGGCGGATTTCGACGCGCTGGGCGAGCGCTGGGACATCGCCCAGCGCCTGCAGGCACAGCTGCACGCGCACGATCTCGGCGCGCTGGAGCCGCACCGCCTGGCGGCCACGCTCAGCGGCGGCGAGGCGATGCGGGTGGCGCTGATCGGCGCCTGGCTGGCCGAGGCCGATGCGCTGATCCTGGACGAGCCGACCCTGCACCTGGACGCGGCGCAGCGGCAGCGCCTGCGCGAGGCGCTGCAGCGCTGGCCGGGCGGCCTGCTGGTGATCAGCCACGATGCGCTGCTGCTGCAGGACATGCAGCGCACGCTGGAACTGTCGCCAGGCGGGCTGCGCGACTACGGCGGCGACTACGCGTTCTACCTGCAGCGCCGGGCGCGCGAGCGCGAGGCCGCGCAGGCCGAACTGGCGCAGCACAAGCTGCAGCACGCGCGCGACAACGCTGCGTGGCAGGCGCAGCACGATCGACAGCAGCGGCGCAGTGCGCGCGGGCGGCAGCAGGCCGGCACGGCCAACCAGGCGCCGATCCTGCTCGGCCGGCAGAAGCAACGCAGCCAGGACAGTGCCGGCAAGCGGGTGCGCGATCATCAGGTCACGCAGGCGCGCAGCCTGGAGCGCATCGCCGAGGCCGCGCGTCAGGTACAGCCCGACGCACCGGTGGCGCTGTTCGCGCCGCCGCCGGCCGATGCGGCCACCCGGCGCCTGGTCGAACTGCACGCGCTGCGGCTGCCGTTCGCGCCGGCGACGCGGCAGCCGCTGGACCTGGTGGTGCAGGGCGGCGCACGCATCGGCGTGGTCGGGGCCAACGGCAGCGGCAAGTCGACCCTGTTGCGGCTGCTGGCCGGGCAGGTGGCGGCGCTGTCCGGCACCTGCCGGGTACGCGCCGCCAGCGCCTATCTGGACCAGTCGCTGGTGTCGCTGGACCCGGACGCCACCGCGCTGGCGCAGGTGCAGGCCGCAGCGCCCGGCATCGCACTCGCCGACCTGCGCACGCGGCTGGCCTTGCTCGGCCTGGACGCGCAGCGCATCGGCGTGCCCTGCGGCCAGCTCAGCGGCGGCGAGCGGCTGAAGACTGCGCTGGCCTGCGCCTTCTACCGCACGCCGCCGGCCGAACTGCTGTTGCTGGACGAGCCGGACAACCACCTGGACCGCGAAGCCCGCGACGCCTTGCGCGCGGTGCTGCTGCAGTACCCCGGCGCGCTGCTGGTGGTCTCGCACGATGCGGAGTTCCTGGACACGCTGCGCCTGCAGCAGCGCTTGCAGGCGGATGCCGAAGCGTGGCGGCTGACGCCGTGGTGAGTGGCCTGCGCTGCCGTCGACGGGGTCTGCCGCCGGGCATGCCCGGCGCCGGATTCGTGGCCTCGCATTGCGCGATGCGTCGCGCACCAAGGCGGCAGGAGGGCGCGTCTGCAGCGCCAGCTTCATCTGCCACGGCGCGGGGTGGTCGCGAAGCGAACGCCGGCGGGCGACGTCGCTGTGCCCGTCACACGAGGCCAGTGACGGCCGCGGCGCACCCTGCGCCAGGGCACCGCGCAGCAGGCAGGGGCGCACGGACCCTGTGGTATTCTGCGCGCCGTTCCGGTGCGGTGCGTGCGCGTGCCCATCCCTCGATCCGCGGCCGCGGCCGCGGTAACGCCGGATCCGGCGCTGCGATGCGCCACGCGCGCGGCGTCCGCCGTGCCTCCCTCCCGTCCGTCCTGGTCCGCCTTCCGTGAAATTCTTCGTCTCCTGCGCCAAGGGCCTGGAATACCTGCTCGTCGATGAACTGCTCGCGCTCGGCGCGGCGCAGGCCACCGCCACCGTCGCCGGGGTCAATGCCGAAGGCAGCCTGCAGGACGCGCAGCGCGCGGTGCTGTGGTCGCGCCTGGCCAGCCGGGTGCTGTGGCCGTTGCAGTCCTTCGACTGCCCCGACGAGGCGGCACTGTACGCCGGCGTGGCCGCGCTGCCGTGGCGCAGCCATCTGGCGCCGCAACACACCCTGGCGGTGGATGCGCATGTGTCCGGCACCGGCATCACCCATGCGCGCTTCGCCGCCCAGCGGGTCAAGGATGCGGTGGTGGACACGCTGCGCGGCGAGGGCCTGGAGCGACCGTCGGTGGACGTGGAGCACCCGGACCTGCGCCTGAACCTGTCGCTGCGCAAGGGGCGCGCGACGCTGTCGGTGGACCTGGGCGGCGGCTCGCTGCACCGGCGCGGCTGGCGCCAGGCGCAGAACGAGGCGCCGCTGAAGGAGAACCTGGCCACGGCGGTGCTGCTGCGCGGGCAGTGGCCGGCGCTGTATGCGCAGGGCGGTGGGCTGCTGGATCCGATGTGCGGCAGCGGCACGCTGCTGATCGAAGGCGCGCTGATGGCCGCCGATGTCGCGCCGGGCCTGCTGCGCGGCGAACTGGCGGCGCAGCAGCGCGGCGACAACGATGCCGATGCCGCGCCGAGTCGCTGGCTGGGGTTCGACGTGGCGTCCTGGCGTTCGCTGCTGGCCGAGGCGCGGCAGCGCGCCCAGGTCGGTCGCGCCGCGTTGCGGCCGGTGCTGTACGGCAGCGACATCGACCCGCATGCGCTGCGCGCAGCGCGCGAGAACGCGCTGGCGGCCGGCGTGGTCGAGGCGATCGCCTTCGCCGCGCACGACGTCGCGGCGTTGCCCGCGCCGGCGCAGGCGTTGGGCACGGTGGTGTGCAATCCCCCCTACGACGAGCGCCTGGCCGCCGACGCGGCGCTGTACCGGCGCCTGGGCGATGCGCTCAAGCGCGCGGTGCCGCAGTGGCGCGCCAGCCTGCTGTGCGGCAGCGACGAACTGGCCTACGCCACCGGCCTGCGCGCGGCCAAGAAGTACCAGATGTTCAACGGCGCGCTGGAGTGCCCGTTGATCGTCTGCGACCCGATCGCGGTCGCGCCGCGGGCCGGCGCCGCGGAGGAGCCGCGTGCGCTCAGCGACGGTGCGCAGATGGTCGCCAACCGCCTGCGCAAGAACCTGCGCAAGTTCAAGACCTGGCGCGCGCGCGCGCGGATCGGCTGCTACCGGGCCTACGATGCCGATCTGCCCGAGTACGCGGCGGCGATCGACGTGTACCAGGAGGACGGCGGCCAGGCGCGCACCTTCCTGCACGTGCAGGAGTACGCGGCGCCGGACAGCATTCCCGACGTGGACGTGCGCCGCCGCCGCAACGAACTGCTGGCGGCCGCGCGCGAGGTGTTCGCGGTGCCGGCCGAGCAGGTGGCGCTGAAGACCCGCGAACGCGGCAAGGGCGGCAGCAAGTACGGCCGTTTCGAGCAGCGCGGCGAGTTCCTGGTGGTGCGCGAGCACGACGCGCTGCTGCGGGTGAACCTGTTCGACTACCTGGATACCGGGCTGTTCCTCGACCACCGCCCGCTGCGCGGGGTGATGGCGCAGCAGGCGCGCGGCAAGCGTTTCCTCAACCTGTTCTGCTACACCGGCGTGGCCAGCGTGCAGGCGGCGGTGGCCGGCGCCGATTCCACCACCAGCGTCGACCTGTCCGGCACCTACCTGCAGTGGTGCGCCGACAACCTGGCCTTCAACGGCAAGGGCGGCGCCCAGCACCGGCTGGTGCAGGCCGACGCGCTGAGCTGGCTGGAGGCGGAGAAGAACCGCTACGACGTGATCTTCTGCGACCCGCCGACCTTCTCCAATTCCGCGCGTGCCGAGGATTTCGACATCCAGCGCGAGCACGTGCGGCTGTTGCGCGCGGCGGTGGCGCGGCTGATGCCCGAGGGCGTGCTGTACTTCTCCAACAACTTCCGCCGCTTCAAGCTGGACGAGAGCGCGCTGGCCGAATTCGCGGTGTGCGAGGAGATCAGCGCGCAGACCATCGACGTCGATTTCGAGCGCAACCCGCGCATCCACCGCGCCTGGCGTCTGCAGCGGCGCTGAGAAGCGGTGCCTCGTGTGTCTTTCTGCAGGAGCGGCTTCAGCCGCGATGGGCGTGACCGGTCACGCCCATCGCGGAGCGTAGTGCGCTGTTCCTTCTCCATCTGGGAGAAGGGGCCCCGAAGGGGCGGGTGAGGGGACGGGCGACGCCGCGTGTCCTCGATCTCTGCGCGTCGCTTCGCGCCGTCCCCTCACCCCAACCCCTGTCCCGGGGGGAGAGGGGCTTGTATCAACTGCCGTGATGCCCCAGCGCGGCCTGCGCCTTGCCGCGTGGCGGCGGGTCATCCTCGGTCTCGCGCTCGTTCCAGTACGCCTGGATCTGCAGGATCTGCGGCAGGATCGCCTCGAACAACTCGACCAGACGCGGCTCGAACTGGCTGCCGGCCTTGTCGCGGAACAGCGCCATCGCCTGTTCCAGCGGCCATGCGTCCTTGTACGGACGCGGTGAGGTGAGCGCATCGAACACGTCGGCCAGCGCCACGATCCGTGCCGATTCGGGAATCTGCGTGCCTGAAACGCCGGCCGGGTAACCGCCGCCGTCCCAGTGCTCGTGGTGGTACAGGGAGACCTCGGCGGCGAGCCGGAACAGCGGCGCGCTGCTGCGGCTGAGGATGTCGTAGCCGATCCGCGGGTGCCGCTTCATGACCTGCCACTCGTCGGCGTCCAGCGGCCCGGGCTTCTTCAGCACCGCATCGGGGATGCCGATCTTGCCGGTGTCGTGCATCGGCGCGGCCTGTTCCAGCAGATCGGCGTCCTCGCACGACCAGCCGGCGGCCAGCGCGAGCGCGCGGGCGTAGGCGGCCATGCGCCAGATATGCGTGCCGGTGTCCGAGTCGCTGTAGTGGCCGGCCATGCCCAGCATCTGGATCGCGTCGCGATGGCTGTCGGCCAGGCTGGTGGCGCTGACCAGCGACAGGTGGGTGCGCACCCGCGCGCGCAGGATGCTCGGCGAGTAGGGCTTGGTGATGTAGTCCACGCCGCCGGCGTCGAACCCGATGCTCTCGTCGGTGTCCTTGTCCTTGCCGGTGACGAAGATGATCGGGATCGCCGCGCTGCGCGCATCTTCCTTCAGGGTGCGGGCGAGGGTGTAGCCGTCGATGTCGGGCAGGTCGACATCCAGCAGGATCAGCGCCGGGCGGTGCTTGGCCACCCCGCGCAGGGCTTCGGCGCCGTTCTTGGCAAACACCAGCGCGTAGTCCTCGCGCAGGAGCTGGCGGATCAGCGCCAGGTTGCTGGGTTCGTCATCGACACAGAGGATGCAAGGCTGGGTCATGGCGTGTTCCCGTCTGATACGCGCTGCTGCGCGGGCGGCGCACTCTTATGATTTTGATCATCGGCCAGCCATCGCCTGACTTGAGCCTCGGCTTCGCGGAAGGAAAAATTCTCCAGCAACAGTTGCAGTTCGGCGGCCTGTGCCGCCGGCAGGACCGGCGCCAGTTGCCGCAGCGTGCGGTCGATGCGGTCCGGATCGTCGCTGTCCAGCACCTGCAGCACCTGATACCAGGACGCCTGCAGCGTCGCCGGATCGACCGCGGCGAGGTTCGCTGCCGCGGGTGGCGCCGCACCCTGGGTGGCGTCGGCGAAGCGCAGCACTTCGGCCGCGGTGTCGGCCATCGCCGCGGCCAGCGCGGCGATCTCGGCATCGGCCTGCGTCGGCGCCGTGCTCAAGCGTTCTTCGAGGGCGGCGCTGGCGATGCTCAACGCCGGCAAGGCCAGCGATCCGGCCGAGCCGCGCAACTTGTGCGCCAGCGACATGGCCTCGGCCGGCCGTTGCGCTTCCACCAGGGTGCGGACGCTGGCCGCCGGGTCGGGATGTTCCTGCAACAGTTTCAGCAGATAGCGCCGATACGGCTCGCGTTCGCCCCAGAGCCGCTGCGCCTGGACGGTATCGAGCAACGCAGGGTCGCTGACCGGCCAGTCGTCCGCCGGCAGCACCGGCGGTGGCACCGCCAGCGGCAGCAGCGGCAGCGAGGTCAGGTTCGGCGGCAGGAACCGCCGGATGATCGCGATCAGGTCCTCGACCTGGAACGGTTTGGCGATGAAGCCGTTCATGCCGCTGGACAGCGCCATCTCCTGCTGCTGGCGATAGGCGCCCGCGGTGAGGGCGATCACCGGCACGGCGGCCAGGTCCGGATCGGCACGCAGTTGCCGGGTGGCTTCGTAGCCGTCCATGGTCGGCATCTGCACGTCCATCAGCACGACGTGGAAGCGGCCGGGATCGCGGCGTAGCCGCTGCAGCGCCTGGGCGCCGTCCTGCGCCAGCTCGACCAGCGCGCCTTCGCCTTCGAGGATGCGCTGCGCGACCTCGCGGTTGATGTCGCTGTCGTCGACCACCAGCAAGCGGGCCCCGGCCAGGCGTGCGACGCCGTCGCCGGGCGCTGCCGCGGGCAGCTCGCCGTTGCGACGCGCCAGCAGCATGGCGATGGTGCGCTGCAGGGCCGAGGCGGTGACCGGCTTGGTCATCACCGCATCCACGTCGGCGACGCCAGGCTGCTGCTCCTGGATCATGCGCCGCTCGTAAGCGGTGACCATGACGATGATGGGCTGCCGGTCCGGTGCCGATTGCGCGCGGATGCGCTGGGCCACGCTCAACCCGTCCAGGTCGGGCATGCGCCAGTCCAGCAGGATCACGTCGAACTCGGCCCGTTCCGGCGCGGCCGCGGCCAAGGCGGCGGTGCCGCTGGACACCGCTTCCACCTGCCAGCCGAAGCCGTTGGCGATGTCGGTCAGGCTGCGCCGCACCAGGTCGTGGTCGTCGGCGATCAGCACCCGCCGCGCCTGCGCCGGTTCGGCGTCGTCGGCCGGTGCCGGCGCCACCGTGAACGGAATGACGAAGTAGAAATCGCTGCCCTGACCGGGGGCGCTCTGCACTTCCAGTTGCCCGCCCATCAGCTCCACCAGGCGCCGGCTGATGGTCAGGCCCAGGCCGCTGCCGCCGTAGCGGCGGCTGGTGGAGGTGTCGGCCTGCAGGAACGGCGAGAAGATCAGGCTCTGCTTCTCGCGCGGGATGCCGATGCCGGTGTCGCGCACCGAGAACAGCAGCTTGAGCTTGCCGGGTTCGGCGCCGGGGAAGGCGCGCACCGACAGCGCCACCTCGCCCTGTTCGGTGAACTTGATGGCGTTGCCCACCAGGTTGATCAGCACCTGGTTCAAGCGCAGCGCGTCGCCGCGCAACCAGCGGCAGCCCGGCGGCAGCGGCTCGACGATCATCTCCACCGGCTTGGCGCTGTTCGCCGAGGTCATCAGCGCGGCGATGTTCTCCAGCAACTCGTTGAGATCGAACGGCGCCGATTCCAGGTCGATGCGTCCGGACTCGATCTTGGAGAAGTCGAGGATGTCGTTGATGATCTCCAGCAGGTTGCGTGCGGACAGCTCGATCTTCTGGATCATGTCCTGCGCCGCCTGCGACAGCGCGCTGTGCCGCAGCAGGTACAGCATGCCCAGGATCGCGTTCATCGGCGTGCGGATCTCGTGGCTCATGTTGGCCAGGAAATCGCTCTTGGACTGGTTGGCGCTTTCGGCCGCGTCGATCGCCAGGCGCAGCTCGCGCTCGCGCCGCTTCTGCTCGGTCAGGTCGACCGCGATGCCGAGGTAGCCGATCACCCGGTCGTCGTCGTCGCGCAGCGTGCTCAGGGTCAGCAAGACCGGGAAGGCGTGGCCATCCTTGCTCAGGTAGGTCCATTCGCGGGTGTCGCTGCGTCCCAGCGTGGACAGCGCGGCCACCGACTCGAACGAGGGCTGCACCGGCATGCCCGATTGCGCGGCCATGCGCTCGGCGCGTGCGCTCAGCTGTTCCGGATCCAGGAACAGGCCGGTGGCCTTGCGCCCGATCAGCTCGTGCGCGGCGTAGCCGAGCAGCAGTTCGGCGGCCGGATTGAACAGGGTGATGACGCCGTCCGGGTCGGTGGCGACGATCGCGTAGCCGGCATTGGCCAGGATCGCGCGCTGCAGCGCCGAATAGGTCACCAGTTCGCTGGTGCGCTCGGCCACCTGCTGCTCCAGCGTGGCGTTGAGCTCCAGCACCCGCGCCTGCGCGCGCACCTGTTCGGTGACGTCGTGCAGCAGGTGCGAATGGCCGATGGTGCCGCCGCGGGTGCCGGCGATCGGCGAGACGCTGGCCAGGACGCTGACGGTGTGACCATCGCGGTGGCGCAGCTCGCGGACGCCGTCGCCGCTGTCGATGGGATCGCGGACGTGCGCGCCCAGCAACCGCTGCAGCGGCTGGCCGATGGCCTGCTCCGGGGTGTAGCCGAAGATGCGCTTGGCCGCGGGATTCCAGTGGGTCACGCGGCCGTTCAGGTCTTCGGCGACGATCGCTTCGCTGGTGCCGGCGACCAGGGCGGCCAGTTGGCTCTGCTCGCTGAGGATCAGGTCGCGGCGGCGCAGGCTGGTCAGGAACACGTACAGCAGGGTGGCGAGCAGCAGCGCGATACCGGCGGCCAGCGCGCCGGCGAACAGCGGCGAGGTCTGGTCGAGCGAGCGCACGAAGCCCGGCGTGGCGCGTGCACCGATACGCCACTGGCGTCCATAGACCGCCAGGGTGCGCTCGGCGGTGGGGCCTCCGGCCAGGATCGGTGTGGCGTCGTCGCGATAGAACGGCTGCCCAGGGTTCAGGCTGTCGGCCAGGCTCAGCTGCAGTTCGTTGCGGTGGTCGTCGGAGGAGGCCAGTACCTCGGCGATGCTCAATGGGGCGTATGCCCAGCCGCTGGTGGCCTGCCAGCGCTGTTCCGGGGTCTGCAGCGGCAGGCCTTCGCGATACACCGGCAACAACAGCAGAAAGCCGCTCTTGCCCAGCCCCGGCCGCTGCACCAGGCGGATCGGCGCGGTGATGGTGGGCTTGCCCGAGTGCGCGGCGGCGATCGCCGCGTCGCGTCGCGCCGGTTCGGAGGCGATGTCGAAGCCCTGTGCCGGCGTGTTGGACTGCGTCGGCTGGATGTAGACGATGACGAAGCGATCGCCCTCGTGCGGGGCCAGTTCGCGGATCTGCAGCGACGGTGCGCCGTCGGCGCGGGCCTGCTGCAGGAACGCCGCCTCGTCGGCGCGCGGCACCCGCTGGATGTAGCCGAAGCCGCGCACCCCGGGAAACTCGCGCAGATAGTCGCGCGAGGCGCTGTAGCGGGAGAAGCGCTCGCGCGAGATGCGGTCGCCGCCGGCCGCGATCACCGCACCGCGCGCGCCGCGCAGGCCATGCTCGTACATGTCCAGGCGCTGCCGCAGATCGCCGGCCACGTGCGAGACCAGTTGCTGGAAGCGCGCCTGCGCCTGCGCGCGGTTGCGCTGCTGCACGCCATGCGCGATCAGCAGCGCGGCGAGCAGCCCGACGGCCAGCACGGCCAGGGCGGCGAGCCGCGCAAGCCGCGCAGGGCCGGCGATGGGTGTCCGGCGTTTCTTCGACATGCTCCCCTTTCCTCTGGCGAACGCGCGTTCGGCACGCGCATCGGCTTCCCCCCGACCGGTTGCGGGATGGCGTTCACAGCGGCGACGCAGGCCCCGCAGGTCGTCCCCCAACGCTAGCGCGGGCGTGGCTGTCGCGCCAGCCCTTCGGTCCAAAGAGTCGAGGCGTGTCTACACCTTGCTGCGTGGATGGCACCGGGTGCCGCGGGTCGGCGGTCCGTCGTGGGGTGCGTGCGTCGCATCGTGCGTCGGCAGCGGGCCGGCCGCTCCAGCGGCGCAGTGCATCCTTGTCATGCACGCTCAGCCAAGCAGCGTGACGGCAGCGTGCAGCGCCAGCCCGATCAATCCGCCGACCAGGGTGCCGTTGAAGCGGATGTACTGCAGGTCGCGGCCCACGCTCAGTTCCAGTTGCTCGACCAGGTGGCGTTCGTCCCAGCCCTTCACGGTCTGCGCGATGTGCTCGGTGACGCCGCTGCGCAGGCGCTGGGTCAGCCGCTCGGCGCCGCCGAGCAGGTGCTGGTTGAGCGCCTCGCGCAGGGCGGGATCCTGCGCCAGCGACTGGCCGAGCGCGCCGAGGGCGCGCTGCAGGTGCTGCACCAGCGCGCCGTCCTGGCGCGACAGGTCCTCGCGCAGCGCGCTGTGGATCTGATCCCACAGGCCCTGCACGTACGCCTGTACGCCGGGGTGGTCGATCAGCCGCTGCTTCAGCGCCTGCACTTTCTCGGCGGTGGCGGGATCGGCGCGCAGCCGTTGCACGTAGCCGCCGAGCCAGCGCTCGTAGTCCTGGCGCAACGGATGCTGCGGCTGCGACAGCACCTCCTGCAGTTCGTCCAGCAGCGCGTGCGCCAGGCGCTCGGCGAGGGTGTCGGCGATGCCTTCCACCGGCTTCACCCATTCCACGGTGCCGACCAGCTTGGGCCACTCGCGGCGCGCGTACTTGACGATCATCGCCGACACCCGCTGCTTGACCGCGGCATCGTCCAGGTGCCGGCCGAGCCGGGTCAGCGCTTCGTCGAGCAGTGCGTGGTGGCGGCCGTCGGCGGTGAGCAGGCCGAGCAGTTCGCCGGCGGTGGCGGCGGCGTCCCAGTCGCGCAGCCGCGCCACCACGAAACCATGGATGCGGCGCCGCACCGCGGCTTCGTCCAGCAGGTCCAGCGCCTGTAACGCCCAGCCGCGGGCCAGATCGGCCAGCCGTGCGGACTGCGCCGGTTCGGCCAGCCACTGGCCCAGTCGCGCCGCGGGATCGAACGCGCTGAGCTTGGCCAGCAGCGCGCCCGGTTCCAGGAACTGATCGCGCACGAACACCGCCAGGCTGTCGGCGATGCGCGCCTTGCCGTGCGGGATGATCGCCGTGTGCGGAATCGGCAGGCCCAGCGGGTGCCGGAACAGCGCCACCACCGCGAACCAGTCGGCCAGCGCACCGACCGTGGCCGCTTCGCAGAACGCGCCGACCCAGGCCCACACCCCGTGCAGGCCCATGGCATGGCTGAGCAGGAAGCCGCACAGCATCGCCAGCAGCAACAGCGCCGCCAGCAGCTTCATGCGCCGCAGCTGCGCGCGGCGCGGATCGGGGGGCAGGGCAGGGGCGGAAGACACGCTCATGCGGCCGAGTCTACGCAGTGCGCGGTGAGCGCGGTTGCATGCGCGGCGGCGAGGTCATCCGGCCGCGGCACGGATGGCCGGTGCGCGTGGATCAGCCCGGCAACTGCGCGCGCAGCGCCGCCACTTCCTCGCGCAGCGCCTGGTTCTCGGCCTCGAGTTCGGCCACGCGCTGGCGCAGCGTGGCCGCCGTGTCGCCCTCGGCATCCGCCGCCGGGGCCGCGTCCTCGGCGGCGTCCGCAGGCGCCGGTTTGGGCTTGCGCTTGGACTCGCGGGCGCGCTTGGCGGCCTGCTTCAGCTCGTCCTTGCCGGCCATCGCCGCGGCGCGCTGTTCCTCCTCGGGCAGGCTGGCCACTGCCGCGGCGGCATTGATCGAGATCGCACCGGACTTGACCGCTTCCACCACCTCGGCCGCGGCCTGCTTCTGGATCTTCTCGATCTGCACCACCTGGCTGTTGCTGAGCCGCGCCACGCGCGCCAGTTCGGCGCGGCTGAGCGGTGCCGGTGCGTCGGCCCAGGGTGGCGTGTCGGTGTCGGTGTCGTTGGCGGTCTCGCCAGCCGCGTCCGGGTCAGTGGCGTCGGCTGCGGGCGCCTCTGCGGCAGCCGCGCTGGCGCGCCGCTCGGCGAGGATCTCGCGCTTGCGCAGCGCCAGCACGCCGCGCTGGAAGTCGGAGACGCTGCGCCGGCCCAGGTGCTGGTCGATCATCCACAGGTGCACGTCCTGCAGCGACTGGAAGCGGGTGTTCTGCACAGTCTGGAACGGCAGGCCGTGCTTCTGGCAGATGCCGTAGCGGTTGTGCCCGTCGACCAGGATGTCGCCCCACAGCACCAGCGCGTCGCGGCAGCCCTCGGCCAGCAGGCTGCGTTCCAGGGCAGCGTATTCGTCGGCGGTCAGCGGATCGATATAGGCCTTGAGGTCTTCTTTGACAACGATGTTCATCAACGGGCGGTGCGGCGTGGCGACGGGGGCGGCATTGTAGAGGCCGGGAATCGGGAACGGGGAATCGGGAATGGCAACAGCGCGTGTCGCGGCCGCATGGCCTGAGTCGTTCGCGCATGCGGCGCTTTCCGATTCCCTACTCCCGATTGCCCATTCCCGGCTTCACCCCACCACCACCTCACTGATCTGCATCACCGGCGTCAGGTCGGTGTAGTTCTTGATGTCGCCGAGGATCTCCTCCGCATGCGGGCCGAAGCCGGCCTGGAAGGCCTCCACCGACTCGCTGAAGATGTGGCACATGCCGACGTAGGTCGGGTCGCTGCCGGGGGTGCCGCCGGACAGGCCCTTGTCCACGGTGTAGCGCAGGCAGGCGGCGCCCATGCGCGCCTGCAGCAGCGGCATGTGCGTATCGCGATAGTAGGCATGGTCGAAACGGGCGCCTGGCGTGTACGGGTACATCACGCTGACCTTGATCATGGAGCGGCTCCTGTGGCGGCGGTGGGTCCCGGCCGGGCGCCGGGTGGCGCAAGGCTACACCCGGGAATGGTCGGCGTGTGTTGCGCTGCGGTGGGCGCAGGGCCGGGAATGGGGAATGGGGATTGGGGAATCGCAACAGCAAGAGCAACAGCAAGTGATGCGGTTGCCGGGTTGCCCGATGCGGGCGCCGCGGCGCTTTTGCGATTCCCTATTCCCGATTCCCCATTCCCAGCCCTTTACCGCATCGTCGGCATCGCGAACTCGGCGCCGGCCGCGGCCTCCGGCCAGCGCGCGGTGACGGTCTTGAGCCGGGTGTAGAAGCGCACTCCATCCGGGCCGTGCACATGCAGCGGACCGAACAGCGAGCGCTTCCAGCCGCCGAAGCTGTGGAACGCCATCGGCACCGGGATCGGTACGTTGATGCCGACCATGCCGGCCTGCACCTGCCGCGCGAACGCACGCGCCGCGCCGCCGTCGCGGGTGAACACCGCCGCGCCGTTGCCGTAGTCGTGGTCGGCGATCAGGCGCAGCGCGGCGGCGGCGTCGGCCACCCGCACCACGCACAGCACCGGGCCGAAGATCTCTTCGCGGTAGATGCGCATGTCGCTGCGCACGTGGTCGAACAGGCTGCCGCCGAGGAAGAAGCCGTCCGGGTGGTCGGCCGCGCTCGCCGGGCGGCCGTCTACGACCAGTCGTGCGCCCTCGGCCACGCCGCTGTGGATGTAGCCGAGCACGCGCTCGCGGTGCGCGGCGCTGACCAGCGGGCCCATGTCCGGCTCGTCGCGGCCGGCGTCGGCCTGGCCCGCGCCCAGGCGCAGCGCGGCCACGCGCGGCGCCAGTTTGGCCACCAGCGCATCGGCCAGCGCGTCGCCCACGCACACCGCCACCGAGATCGCCATGCAACGTTCGCCGGCCGAGCCGTAGCCGGCCCCGAGCAGGGCGTCGGCGACATCGTCCAGGTCGGCGTCGGGCAGCACTACCAGGTGATTCTTGGCCCCGCCCAGCGCCTGCACGCGCTTGCCCAGCGCACTGCCGCGCGCGTACAGGTCGGCGGCCACCGCGGTGGAGCCGACGAAGCTCAGCGCCTGCACCTGCGGGTACGCCAGCAGTGCGTCCACCGCCGGTTTGGCGCCGTGCACCACGTTGCACACGCCGGCCGGCAACCCGGCCTCGTGCAGCCATTCGGCCAGGAGCAGCGACGCCGAGGGCGCGTGTTCGGAGGGCTTGAGCACGAAGCTGTTGCCGCAGGCCAATGCCACCGGCAGCATCCACAGCGGCACCATCGCCGGGAAGTTGAACGGGGTGACGCCGGCCACCACGCCCAGCGGCGCGTATTCGCTCCAGGCGTCCACGCCGCGGCCGACGTCGTGCGAATGCTCGCCCTTGAGCAGGTGCGGGATGCCGCAGGCGAACTCCACCACTTCCATGCCGCGGACCACTTCGCCGCGTGCGTCGGTCACGGTCTTGCCGTGCTCGACGCTGATGCAGCGGGCCAAGGCGTCGGCACGGCGTTCCAGCAGCTCGCGGAAGCGGAACAGCACCCGCGCGCGCTGCAGCGGCGGCGTCGCCGCCCAGCCGGGGAAGGCGGCACTGGCGGCGTGCACCGCCATCTCCACCGCATGCGCGGCGCCCAGCGGCACGTGGCGCTGGACGGCGCCTGTGGCCGGGTCGAAGACCTCGGCGTGCTCGTCGCCGCGGAAGGCGACGGGCTGGCCGTCGATGTAGTGGGACAGGGTGTCGCGCATCGTGTTCGATCCTCGGATGGACAGCGTCAGCCCAGCGCGTCCAGCGGCCGCACGAACTCCTGGCCCAGCGCCTGCGCCACCGCGCGGTGGGTGAGCTTGCCGGCGTGCACGTTGAGGCCGTTGCGCAGGTCCTGGTCGTCGCGCAGCGCCTGCAGCCCGTGTTCGGCCAGCAGCAGCACGAACGGCAGGGTGGCGTTGGTCAGGGCGAAGGTGGAGGTGCGGGCGACGCCGCCGGGCATGTTGGCCACGCAGTAATGCACGATGCCGTCGACCTCGTAGGTCGGCTGCTGGTGCGTGGTCGGGTGGCTGGTCTCGAAGCAGCCGCCCTGGTCGATCGCCACGTCCACCAGCACCGAGCCGGGCCGCAGCAGCGCCAGTTGCTCGCGCGACACCAGCTTGGGCGCGGCGGCGCCGGGGATCAGCACCGCACCGATCACCAGGTCGGTGTGCGGCAGGCACTGCTCGATCGCATCGCGGGTGGAGTACAGCGTGGTCAGTTGCTGGCCGTAGAGTTCGTCCAGGTACTTGAGCCGCTCCAGCGAGCGGTCCAGCACGGTCACCCGCGCATGCAGGCCCATCGCCATGCGCGCGGCGTTGATGCCGACCACGCCGCCGCCGATCACCAGCACCTGCGCCGGCTTGACCCCGGGCACGCCGCCGAGCAGCACGCCCGAGCCGCCCTGCGCCTTCTCCAGCGCATGCGCGCCGGCCTGGATCGCCATGCGCCCGGCCACCTCGCTCATCGGCGCCAGCAGCGGCAGGCCGCCGTGGCCGTCGGTGACGGTCTCGTAGGCGATGGCGGTGCAGCCGGAGCGCTGCAGCGCCGCGGCCTGCTGCGGATCCGGCGCCAGGTGCAGGTAGGTGAACAGCAGTTGCCCAGGGCGCAGCATCGCGCACTCCTCCGGCTGCGGTTCCTTGACCTTGACGATCATCTCGGCCTGCGCGAACACGCTGGCCGCATCCTCGGCGATGCGTGCGCCGGCGCGCTCGTACTCGGCATCGGTCAGGCCGATGGACTGGCCGCCGCCGCGCTGCACCAGCACCTGGTGGCCGTGCAGCACCAGTTCGCGCACTCCGGACGGGGTCAGCCCGATCCGGTATTCGTGGTTCTTGATCTCTTTCGGAACGCCGACCAGCATGAGCGGTTCTCCAGGCAGACGCAGCGCGTGGGGAGCGCGGGCGGTGGGTTGGGTGAGGGAGGGGTCAGGGTGTGCTGCGGATCATGTCCGCCAGCACCGCGAAGATGCGCTCGATGTGCGTGGCTTCCACGATCAGCGGCGGCGACAGCGCGATGGTGTCGCCGGTGACGCGGATCAGCAGGTCGCCTTCATGGAAGCAGCGCTCGAAGATCTCGTAGGCGCGCGCGCCGGGCGCGCCCTTGCGCGGCGCCAGTTCGATCGCGCCGATCAGGCCGAAGTTGCGGATGTCGATGACGTGCGGCAGGTCGCGCAGCCGATGAATCGCCTCCTCCCACACCGGACCCAGCTCGATCGCCTTGTCGAACAACTGTTCCTCGGCATAGGTGTCCAGCGTTGCCAGCGCGGCGGCGCAGGCCAGCGGATGGCCGGAGTAGGTATAGCCGTGGAACAGGTCGATGGCGTTGGCCGGACCGTGCGCGAACGCCTCGTGGATGGCGTGGGACACGAACACCGCGCCCATCGGCACGCAGCCGTTGGTCAGGCCCTTGGCGGTGGTGATCATGTCCGGGGTCACGCCGAAGCGCTGCGCGGCGAAGGCGTGGCCGACGCGCCCGTAGCCGGTGATGACCTCGTCGAAGATCAGCAGGATGCCGTGCTTGTCGCACAGTTCGCGGATGCGCTGCAGGTAGCCGTGCGGCGGCAGCACCACCCCGGCCGAGCCGGAGATCGGCTCGATGATCACCGCGGCGATGGTGGAGGCATCGTGCAGCGTCACCAGCCGTTCCAGGTCCTCGGCCAGTTCCGCGCCATGGGTCGGCAGGCCGCGCGAGAACGCATTGCGCTCCAGGTCGAGCGTGTGCCGCAGATGGTCCACGCCCGGCAGCAGCGGGCCGAACGCCTTGCGGTTGTTCGGCAGGCCACCGACCGAAATGCCGCCGAAGCCGACGCCGTGGTAGCCCTTCTCGCGGCCGATGAAGCGCGTGCGCTGGCCCTCGCCGCGGGCGCGGTGGTAGGCGAGTGCGATCTTCAGCGCGGTGTCCACCGACTCGGAGCCGGAATTGGTGTAGAACACGTGGTCCAGGCCCGGCGGCGCCAGTTCCACCAGCCGCTCGGCGAGCACGAACGGCAACGGCGAGCCCATCTGGAAGGTCGGCGCGAAATCCAGCGTGGCGATCTGCCGTGCCACCGCCTCGACGATACGCGGCCGCGCGTGGCCGGCGTTGCAGCACCACAGGCCGGCGGTGCCGTCGAGGATCTGGCGCCCGTCCACGCTGCGATAGTGCATGCCCTCGGCCGAGGCCAGCAGCCGCGGCCGCGCCTTGAACTGGCGGTTGGCGGTGAACGGCATCCAGAACGCCTCCAGCGTGTCCGGCGCGCGGGTGGCCTGCGCGGCGTAATGGTCGGACAGCGCCTGGGACGAGAGGGGCGGCTGAGGGCGCATCGCAGGCTCCACGCGAGGGATGTTGAAAAAACTTTACACCATGCCGCTGCGCCGGGTGTGACCCGGCGTGTCGCAGTGCGCGCGAATCGGGCGGGCTTTTCCTGGTTGCGCCGCAACACGGGCGCGCCGCCCGAAATTGACCGTCCGGGGCGGGTGTGTAAAGTATCCGGCAACACCGCCACCGGCGTTCCCATTCGCGATGGATATCGGCGCCCGCCTGCATCGGGTTCGCACCGCCCACGGCCTGAGCCAGCGCGAGTTGGCCAAGCGGGTGGGCGTGACCAACAGCACCATCTCGCTGATCGAGCAGAACAAGGTCAGCCCATCGGTGAGTTCGCTGAAGAAGGTGCTGGATGGCATCCCGATCTCGCTGGCCGAATTCTTCACCCAGGACCTGGACCCGGGCGAGGCCGATGCGCCGTTCTACCGCGCCGACGAACTGCCCGACGTCGGCAGCGACGGCATCCACTACTACCTGGTCGGCCGGCATCGCCCGCAGCGGCAGATGTGCATCCTGCGCGAGGTGATGCCGCCGGGCAGCGACACCGGCAGCGCGATGCTGGTGCACGACGGCGAAGAGGGCGGGGTGGTGGTGGCCGGCGAGGTGGAGATCACCGTCGGCAGCCAGGTGCGGGTGCTGCGCGCGGGCGAGGGCTACTATTTCGAAAGCCGGGTGCCGCACCGCTTCCGCAACGTCGGCCGCGAGACGGCGGTGCTGGTCAGCGCCAATACGCCGGCCACCTTCTGACTCGCATGCGCGCCGCGCCGCCGCCGGCCGTCGCGTGCTTCCGATCCTTCCGCCGCAGCAGGAGTTTCCGATGACCGCACCCCGCACCCGCGACGCCTGGCAGGCGCTGGCCGACACGCTGCGTCCGCGGACCCAGGCCTTCATCGACGGCCGCTACGTCGATGCCGCCAGTGGCAAGACCTTCGACTGCATCAGCCCGATCGACGGCCGCCTGCTCGGCCGCGTGGCCGAAGGCGAGGCCGCGGATATCGACCGCGCGGTGGCCGCGGCGCGGCGTAGTTTCGAGGCCGGGCACTGGTCGCAGGCCAAGCCGGCGCAGCGCAAGAAGACCCTGCTGGCGCTGGCCCAACTGGTCGAACGCCATGCCGACGAACTGGCGTTGCTGGAGTCGCTGGACATGGGCAAGCCGGTGCGCGATGCGCGCCGGGTCGACCTGGCGGCGACGGTGCGCTGCCTGTCCTGGACCGCCGAGGCGGTGGACAAGCTGTACGGCGAAGTGGCGCCGACCGGACAGGACGAACTGGGCCTGATCACCCGCGAGCCGCTGGGCGTGGTCGGCGCGATCGTGCCGTGGAATTTCCCGCTGCTGATGGCGGCGTGGAAGATTGCCCCGGCGCTGGCCGCCGGCAACTCGGTGGTACTGAAGCCGTCGGAGAAATCGCCGCTGAGCGCGTTGCGCCTGGCCGAACTGGTCGCCGAGGCGGGTATTCCCGACGGCGTGTTCAACGTGGTGCCGGGCTTCGGCAAGGGCGCCGGCGAGCCGCTGGCGCTGCACATGGACGTGGACGGGCTGGTGTTCACCGGCTCCACCGCGGTCGGCCGGCGCCTGCTGCAGTGCGCCGGGTTGTCGAACATGAAACGCGCGTACATGGAATGCGGCGGCAAGAGCCCGAACCTGGTGTTCGCCGATGCGCCGGACCTGGAACAGGCGGCGCAGGCGGCCGCCGCGGCGATCTTCTACAACCAGGGCGAGGTCTGCACCGCGGCCTCGCGGCTGCTGGTGGAGCGTTCGATCAAAGATGCCTTCGTCGAGCGCGTGGTCGCCGCCGGCCGCGCGCTGCAGCCGCGGCATCCGTTCGACGACGACGCGGCGATGGGCGCGCTGGTCGATGAGACCCAGACCCACCGCGTGCTCGACTACATCGCCCGCGGCAACGCCGAAGGCGCGCGCCTGCTGCTCGGCGGCAAGCGCGTGGAAGTGGTGCCCGGCGGCTGCTACGTGGAGCCGACCATCTTCGACGAGGTCGGCCACGAACACACCATCGCCCGCGAGGAGATCTTCGGCCCGGTGCTGTCGGTGATCGCCTTCGACGACGAGGCGCACGCCCTGCGCATGGCCAACGACAGCGACTACGGCCTGGCGGCGGGCGTGTGGACCCGCGACATCGGCCGCGCGCACCGCGTGGCGCGCAAGCTGCGCGCCGGCAGCGTGTGGGTGAACTACTGGGACGGCGGCGACATGACCGCCCCGTTCGGCGGCTACAAGCAATCGGGCAACGGCCGCGACAAGTCGCTGCACGCCTTCGACAAGTACACGGAGATGAAGGCGACGTGGATCAATCTGGGTGAGTAGCCGGGATTGGGAAGTGGGGAGTGGGGAGTGGAGATTCGTTGAAGCGCGCCGCCGCGGCTGCGACGTGGTAGGAGCGGCTTCAGCCGCGACGGCTTTCCCGGTGAACCCTGTCGCGGCTGAAGCCGC
>NZ_NKUH01000003.1:0-24502 GCF_009192895.1 Xanthomonas sp. LMG 12460
TTGGAGAGTCAGCAGCCCCGACACCCTTCAGTTGGTCGCGTCGGGACTGCAGTCCCTCCCACGCTAAGGCAGTGCACTTGTTGCTTTGATCGCGGTCATGGGCTGCCCGGCGTTACACCGACGCTTCCTCCGGCACGGTGCCAAGCACTCGCGCAATGCATTGCGACTGCACTGTGGGAGGGGCTTCAGCCCCGACAGCCTTTATCGGTAAAGCGCGTCGGGACTGAAGTCCCTCCCACAGTGCAATCGCAACCGCCCAGCACTTGCGGAAAATTTCGGGTCCCGATTTGCAGGATTCCGAATCCCCAATCCCAAGTCCCCAATCCCGGCTTTTTAGCCCCCGCTTCAGCGCGATGCCTCACCAATAAAACAACGCTAACGCTAGCCCTGCAGGAAGCGGCCGCGCATGCAGCCATCCTGTGGGAGGGACTTCAGTCCCGACGCGATAGCGCCGGAGTGAACCCGATGGCTCTGCTCGTTGCCGCTGATGGCCTGGAGGCCACATGGGCCGCTCCCACAAGCAACCAGGGGCACGTGGCGTCTGGGCTGAGCATATTGCCTTGGAGTCGGTCGGCGGCAGGTTCGTGCGCCTGCCAGCAGATGAAGCGCCACCCCGCTGCGCCGTCCGCAGGCGCGGCAAGCAGCGGAGTCAATGGCAGACGCGTGCGCCTGCCAGCAGATGAAGCGCTACCTCGCTGCGCCGTCCGTAGGCGCGGCAAGGAGCGGAGTCAGTGGCAGACGCGTGCGCCTGCCAGCAGATGAAGCGCTACCCCGCTGCGCCGTCCGTAGGCGCGGCAAGCAGCGGAGTCGGTGGCAGAATAGGCACTCTTTGCCCCCGGCCGACGTTTGCGCATGACCTATCTCCACCAGATCGATCCCATCGCCTTCTCGTTCGGGCCGGTGAAGGTGCATTGGTACGGGCTGATGTATCTGGCCGGCTTCATCTCGGCCTGGTGGCTTGGCCGCCGCCGCATCCGCGCCGGGCGCCTGCCCGGGGTGAACGAGGACGGCTTCTCCGATCTGCTGTTCTACGCGATGCTCGGCGTGGTGCTGGGCGGGCGCATCGGCTACATGCTGTTCTACGCACTGTCCGATTTCCTGGCCGACCCGCTGCTGATCTTCAAGGTGTGGGACGGCGGCATGAGCTTCCACGGCGGCCTGCTGGGCGTGCTGGCGGCCTGCCTGTGGTGGACGCGCAAGGCGCGCCTGCATTTCTTCGACACCGTCGATTTCATCGCGCCGCTGGTGCCGCTGGGCCTGGGCTTCGGCCGCATCGGCAATTTCGTCGGCGGCGAGTTGTGGGGCAAGTTGACCCATGCCGGCTGGGGCGTGATCTTCCCGCACGCGCCGATACAGGACGGCGTGGCCAATGCGCCGGCACTGGAGAGCCTGAAGAGTGCCGCGCAACTGCAGCAGCAATACGCCGCGGGCCTGCTCGATCGCTATGCCCGCCATCCGTCGCAGCTGTACGAAGCGGCGCTGGAAGGGCTGGTGATGTTCGTGGTGCTGTGGACGTTCTCGATGAAGCCGCGCGCGCGCTATGCGGTGTCCGGCTTGTTCGCGCTGCTGTACGGCGTGTTCCGCTTCGCCGTGGAATTCGTGCGGGTGCCGGATGCGCAACTCGGCTACCTGGCGTTCCATTGGCTGACCCGCGGCCAGCAGTTGAGCATCCCGCTGATCCTGCTCGGCCTGTTCCTGCTGTGGCGCTCGCGCAGCGCGCCGGTGCTGCAGCCGGTGCCGCCGCCGGAGGTGAGCAAGTGAAGCAGTACCTGGAATTGCTGCAGCACGTGCTGGAGCGCGGCGCGGAGAAATCCGACCGCACCGGCACCGGCACGCGCAGCGTGTTCGGCTGGCAGATGCGCTTCGATCTCAACGACGGCTTCCCGCTGGTCACCACCAAGAAGCTGCACCTGCGCTCGATCGTGCACGAGTTGCTGTGGTTCCTGAAGGGCGAGACCAACATCGCCTATCTCAAGGACAACAAGGTCAGCATCTGGGACGAGTGGGCCGACGCGCAGGGCGAACTCGGCCCGGTGTACGGCAAGCAGTGGCGGCGCTGGACCGGTGCCGACGGTCGCGAGATCGACCAGATGCAGTGGCTGGTGGACGAGATCAAGCGCAACCCGGATTCGCGCCGGCTGGTGATCAGCGCCTGGAACGTGGCCGAGTTGCCGCAGATGGCGCTGATGCCCTGCCACAGTCTGTTCCAGTTCTACGTGGTCGACGGCAAGCTCAGCTGCCAGCTGTACCAGCGCAGCGGCGACATTTTCCTGGGCGTGCCGTTCAACATCGCCAGCTATGCGCTGCTGACCCACATGGTGGCGCAGGCCACCGGCCTGGGCGTGGGCGATTTCGTGCACACGCTGGGCGATGCGCATCTGTATTCCAACCACTTCGAACAGGCGCGCGAACAGCTGGCACGCACGCCGCGGCCGTTGCCGCAGCTGCGGCTGAATCCGGCGGTGACCGATCTGTTCGCCTTCACCTACGACGACATCGCCATCGAGGGTTACGACCCGCACCCGGCGATCAAGGCGCCGGTGGCGGTGTGAGTGGCGGGGAGTGGGGAATGGAGAATGGGGAATCGGAAAAGGCGGCAGTGGCGGCGGGGACGGACTTGGAGCCGTCTACGCGCACCTCGCTGCAGTTGAGCCTGGTCGCGGCGCTGGATCGGGCCAATGCGATCGGTCGCGACAACGATCTGCCGTGGCGCCTGCCGGACGATCTGAAGCGGTTCAAGGCGCTGACCCTGGGCAAGCCGGTGCTGATGGGGCGCAAGACCGCGCAGTCGCTGGGGCGCGCGCTGCCCGGGCGTTTGAACCTGGTGATGACCCGTTCCGGGCAGGTGCCGTTCGCGGACATGCAGGCGGTGGCGTCGCTGCAGGCGGCGATCGACGCGGCGCGCGCGGCCGGCGCTGCGGAGCTGGCGGTGATCGGCGGTGGCGACATCTTTGCCCTGACCCTGCCGTTGGCCGAGGTGCTGTGCCTGACCCATGTCGACACCGTGGTCGACGGTGCCGATGCGCATTTCCCCGCGTTCGATCCGGCGCAGTGGGAGGTGGTGGCGCGGCAGGCGCATCCGGCCGATGCGCGGCATGCGCTGGCCTTCGAATTCGTGGATTACCGGCGCCGATTCTCGGCCCAACTTTGACGCGTTCAATCTTTCATCAATAGATGCACGGCAACATGGCGTGTGACTTGTGGTTGCTTGCGTGTGATCGTAGGGCTGCTGGCGCGCTCTTGTCTAAAATTTTAGACAAAAGAGGATGCCATGCACACTTTCCTGGAATGAGATAGGTTTCTCCCTTTCCTGAGCTTGAAATTCAGCTCAAGCTTGTAAGGCTGTACGGTGAAATCTGAATAATGATATCAGGGAGATTTTTATGAAGATGATGCCTGCGCTGGGTTCGGTTCTTTTGATGACGTGTGCGCTCGGGGTTTATGCGGCTGGAAAAGAGAGGGGCTTTAATATAAGTGCCTCCCAGGTTTCCAGTGAGAACGGAGCGTTCCAAGCGAAAGATGCTATGTTTTTTTCTCAAACTGGCGATGTCATAGCTGCTGACAAGGCTTCCTTTGGCGCTAATGTCAATGACAAAAGTAAGTGGCCTTCCGTCATAAAGTTAGCTGGGCTTACGACCGTTCATGGCAATGGTTATGAGGTGGCTTCTTCAGATGGGGGTAACTACTACCCTGAGCTTAATTCGCTGGTGGTTAAGTCTTTCAGGCAAGCTACTCCGCAAGCGGGATCATCTGTTGTCTCCACTAGTTGCACTTCCTCCGGTCAGATCCAAGTGAGCTATTCTAACGGAATGGTGATTACGGCTGATCAAGTCTGTACAAATACCGGGACGTACGGCTGTCAGGGGGGCAAGGTAGTCAGGTTGATAGCGGCGGGGCAGTGCAATTAATCTCGATTTTCTGATTTTGTATCTTAATGGGCGTAGATAAATGGCAATGGTCAAGCGCCATTATCGTGTATATCGGCGCGCGTAGACATTGATGGCTTGGGTCGTTGTCGTGGAGCGCGGACACGCGCTGCCGGCGGCGGTCCCTGCACTGGGCGGCCGGGGACCTGCACGACCTGCAGGTCCTCGCTGTCCAGGCGCAGGGCGGTGAGTTTGCCACCCCAGACCGCGCCGGTGTCGATCGCGTGCACGCCCTGGGTGATGGTCAGGCCCAGCGTCGACCAGTGTCCGCAGACGATCTTCAGGTCGCGCTCGACCCGCCCCGGCACCTCGAACCACGGGTACAGACCCTGCGCCTGGGTGCCGGGCGTGCCCTTTTCCTCGATCGCGATGCGCCCGCGGGGGGTGCAGTAGCGGGCGCGGGTGAACAGGTTGATGATCGCGCGCGAACGGTCGTAGCCGGTCAGGCCCGGCGACCAGGCCGGGCGGTCGCCGTACATGTTGCGGAACAGCTTGCGGTAGCCGTTGCCGTGCAGCTGCTGCTCCACCTCGCGTGCATGCTTCTCGGCCAGCGCGGTGGTCCACTTCGGCGCCAGGCCGGCGTGGATCATCATCCAGCCGAGCTGGCGGTCGGCATGCAGCAGCTTCTGCATGCGCAGCCAGGTCAGCAGTTCGTCGCGATCCTCGGCCAGCACGATGCGTTGCAGGTCCGGATTGACCTTGCGCTGTTCGTCCGGGCTGCGCTCGCCGATCGCCAGCAGCGACAGGTCGTGGTTGCCCAGCACCACCACGCTGTGTTCGCGCAGCGAGTGCACCAGGCGCAGGGTCTCCAGCGATTGCCCGCCGCGGTTGACCAGGTCGCCGCAGAACCACAGCCGGTCCACCGCCGGATCGAAGCGGATCTTCTCCAGCAACTGCTGGGTGATGTCGTAGCAACCCTGCAGGTCGCCGATCGCCCAGACCGCCATCAGTGCAGGGTCCGCGGGACGGACAGCACGAACGGCGCGATCGCGGCGATGAAATGGGTCCCGTCGTCGGCTTCCATGTCGTAGTGGCCGCGCATCGTGCCGTGTTCGGTCTCCAGTACCAGCCCGGAGGTGTAGCGGAAATCCTCGCCCGGGCGCAGCCGCGGCTGTTCGCCGACCACGCCGTCGCCGTCGACGCGTTCGATGCGGCCGTTGCCGTCGGTGATCTCCCAGTGGCGGGCGATCAGGCGCGCGGCGACGCGGCCGCGGTTGTGGATGCGGATCGTGTAGGCGAACGTGTAGCGTCCGTCCTCCGGCGCCGATTGGTCGTCGAGGAATCGGGGCGACACTTCGACCTCGATCCGATAGGGGGCGTCATCGTTCATCCCCACAGTTTAGAGCGTGTTTTGCCGTTTGAGGCGAGATGCGACAGCGGTTGTCACTGCCAAGCGGCTGACGCGTGGCAGTGGCCCTGGCTGCCGCCTGCGCGAGCCGCCCGTGCGGGCCTGTTGTTGCCGCGGGCAGTGCGCAGGAGGGCCGTCGTTCGCGGTGGTGGTCTGTGCTGTGCGGCTTGCCAAGTTGCGGTTTCGAGGCGGTGCCGTCATCAGCATGTCTACGGCGCAGGTCGGCGACGCCTGCGCCGACATGCAAGGAGCGGAGCAACGCGTGCGCAGAGGTTCGCACCACGCATGCATGCGCGCGCCGCGCGGGACGTCCGCTCAGGCGTGCGCGATGTTGGCCAGGCGCACGAAGTCGGCGACCTCGAGCTGCTCGGCGCGCGCGTCCGGACGCACGCCCGCGGCCTCGAACTGCGCGGCATCGCAGACGCCGTTCAAGGCGTTGCGCAGGGTCTTGCGGCGCTGCCCGAACGCGGCGCGGACCACGTCGGCGAAGCGCTTGGGATCGGCGATGCCCACCGTCTGCGGCGGCCGCGGCACCAGCCGCACCACGGCCGAATCCACCTTCGGCGGCGGCCGGAACGCGCCCGGCGGCACCACGAACAGCGAGGTCACCTCGCAGTAGGCCTGCAGCATCACGCTGAGTCGGCCATAGACCTTGCTGCCCGGGTCGGCGGCCATGCGGTCGACCACTTCCTTCTGCAGCATGAAGTGCATGTCGGCGATCGCTGCGGCGTGGTCCAGCGCATGGAACAGGATCGGCGAGGAGATGTTGTAGGGCAGGTTGCCGACCAGGCGGATGCGCGCGCCCTCGGCCAGGGCGGCGAAATCCACCGACAGCACGTCGCGGTTGAGGATGGTCAGTTCGCCGACGTCGGCCGCTGCCGCGGTCAACGGCGCGATCAGGTCGCGGTCGAATTCGATCACGGTCAGCCGGCCATGCCGGCGCAGCAGCGGGAAGGTGATCGCGCCCTGGCCGGGGCCGATCTCCACCAGCCGGTCGCCCGGCTTGGGATCGACCGCGCGGACGATGCTGTCGATGTAGTGGCGATCGCTGAGGAAGTGCTGGCCGAGGGATTTCTTGGCCGGGGCGCCGAAGCCGGAAGAGGAAGTCATGGCCGGCATTTTATCGGCATGCACGGGGCGGCGCGCGCTTGCAGCGACGCAGGAGCGGCTTCAGCCGCGGCCGGCATCACCGGGCGCGCCCTGGTTGCGGCAGGTCGCGAACGCCGCCCGGATATGCGCCTAGGACTGCGCGCGGCGCGCCGCCAGTTGCGCGCACAGCGCAGTGGCAGCGAACAGGCTGGACGGGTCGGCCACGCCGCGGCCGGCCAGCTCCAGTGCGGTGCCGTGGTCGACCGCCACGCGTGGGTAGGGCAGGCCCAGGGTCAGGTTCACCGCCTGCTCGAAGCCGCTGTACTTGAGCACCGGCAGGCCCTGGTCGTGGTACATCGCCAGCACCGCGTCCACGCTCGCCAGCTTCTGCGGCAGGAACGCGGTATCGGCCGGGAGCGGGCCGAGCAGGCGCATGCCTTCCGCGCGCAAGGCGTCCAGCACCGGCTGCATCACCTGGATTTCCTCCAGGCCCAGGTGGCCATCCTCGCCGGCATGCGGGTTCAGCCCCAGCACCGCGATGGTCGGCGCGGCGATGCCGAACGCGTGGCGCAAGGCGGCCTCGGTGATGCGCAGGCTGCGTTCCAGCAGGGCCGGCGTGAGTGCATCGGCGACCGCGCGCAGCGGCAGGTGAGTGGTGACCAGAGCCACGCGTACGATGGCATTGGCCAGCATCATCACCACCTCGCGGCCGGCATGTTGGGCCAGCAGTTCGGTGGTGCCGGTGTAGGCGATGCCGCCGGCGTTGATCGCCGCTTTGTGGACCGGGCCGGTCACCACGCCGTCCAGTTCCCCGCTCAGGCAGGCATCGGCCGCCTGGGTCAGTGCGGCGATCACCGCAGACGCGTTGGCCGGTTCGGTCGCGCCAAAGCGGCTTGGCACGGCATTGGCGACCGTGCGCAGGCGCAGGTCGCCAGGGGCGAGGGCGGGGCTGGATTCGGGCAGCAGCTGCAGCGGCAGCGACAGCGCCGCCGCGGCGGCGCGCAAGGTGTCGGGATCGGCGAAGGCCAGGAGCTGGCAGTCGTGGCGCGGCTGTTGCGCCAGCCGCACGCACAGCTCCGGGCCGATCCCGCCCGGCTCGCCCGGCACCAGCGCGAGCGAGGGGCGCATGGATCAGGGCTTGGCGGCGGGCGCCGGCGCGGGCGTGGCCGCCGGCGCAGTGGCGGCGTCGGTGTTGCCCACGCGCAGGTCGACGTAGGCTTCGCCGCGCATTTCCTGCAGGAAGCGGTTGTATTCCTCTTCCAGCTTGCGGCGGCCGATGGTCTCGCGGACCTGGGCGCGCTGGGTATCGCTGGTCACGTCGGTCTGGCGCTCGCCGACGCGCTGCACGATGTGCCAGCCGGCCTCGGTGCGGAACGGCTGCGAAATCTGGCCGTCCTGGAGGCTCGCGACGTGCTGGCCGAAGTCCGGGCCGAACGCGTCGGCCGGGAACCAGCCCAGATCGCCGCCCTGGCTGCGGCTATTGGTGTCTTCCGACGCCTCCTTGGCCACGGCCTGGAAGTCGGCGCCGCCGGCGATGCGGGCGCGCAGCGTCTCGATCTTGGCCTTGGCGGCCGCGTCGGGCTGCGCATCGTTGACCCGGATCAGGATGTGGCGGGCGTGGTACTCGGTGACCGTCTTCTTTTCCGGATTGGCCGAGGCGTCGCGCACTTCGACCAGCTTCAGCAGCTGGAAGCCGCTGGGGCCGCGCAGCGGGCCGGCGACCTGGCCCGGCTTCATGTCGCGGATCAGCTGCGCGAACGCGTTGGGGATCTCGTCCAGGCTGCGCCAGCCCAGGTCGCCGCCTTCCAGCGCGTTGGGGCTGTCGGAATAGCGCACCGCCGCGGCGTTGAAATCGATCTCGCCCTTGTCGATCAGGTTCTTGACCCCGTCGATCTTGCCCTGAGCGGTCTTGATCTGCTCGGCGGTGGCGCCTTCCGGCAGGCCGACCAGGATGTGCGCCAGGTGGTACTGGGTGCCGGTGGTAGCTTGCTGCGCCAGGGCCGCGTCGACTTCGGCCTCGCTGACGTTGATGCGGCTCTGCGCAAAGCTCTGGCGCAGGCGCTGCACGGTGATTTCGTCGCGCACCGAGTTGCGGAAGTCGGTGTAGGACATGCCGTCGGCGGCCAGCTTCTTGCGCAGGCCGTCCACGTCGGTGCCGTTCTGCTGGGCGATGCTGGCGATGGCGCGGTTCAGTTCGTCGTCGCCGACGCGGATGCCGGTGCTGTTGGCGCGCGCGACCTGCAGCTTGACCAAGACCAGGCGTTCCAGCACCTGCCGCTGCAGCACGTTATCCGGCGGCAGCTGCGCCTCGCGGCCGGCATACTGCGCCTTCACGTTGCGCACGGCACGATCCAGTTCGCTCTGCAGTACGACATCCTCGTCGACCACCGCGGCGATGCGGTCCAGCGGTTGGGTTTGTTGCGCGGCGGCCGGAGCGGACACGCCGGCGATCGCCACCAGGGCGGCGAGAAAAACAGAAAGGGTCTTGGTCATGGAATCTGGTTCGGATCGTAAGCGTCCGGATCGGTCGTGGTGTTGCTGGGCGGGACCAAGTACAGGTCGTCGCGGTTGTAGCCGAGGATAGCACGGCGCAGAACGCGGTCCGTGTCCTGGCCCAGGGACGACAGCCCCTTGAGCACGAACTCGATCTGGAAGGCGGTATCCAGCGCGCCGGTGCGGTTGCGCACGTAGCGCCGCGCCAGCGCCCGCACCGCCAGACAGCAGCTGTCCCACTGCACGCCGAGGATGCTTTCCAGCGGCTTCTTGTCCATCAGCGAGTAGTAATGCCGGCCAACGACGCTCCAGGTCGGATTGATCGGGTACAGGAACGACACGTCGGCCTGTTCCAGCAGATCGCGGCGGTAGCGGTAGGCGATATTGACGATGCCGTCGCCGGGCATCAGGTAGCGCGCGCGGAAGCTGGCCAGGTCCTTGCGCCGGTACTTGGGATCCCACTGGTAGGTGGCGCCCAGGTTCCAGCGATCGTTGATCATGTAGTTGGCATCGGCCACCCAGGCCGACTTGCCCTGCTCGATGGTGGTGTCGCTGTTGGGCAGGCTGACCCGCGAATCGCTGAAATACAGGATCTGGCCGAGGCTGACCGACAACTTCTCCTTGCCATCGTCCTGGCGCAGCAGGCGCGAGCTCAGGGCCATGGTCAGCTGGTTGGCGTCGTTCTGGCGGTCGGCACCGGTGTAACGCGAATCGCGGAACAACTGGCCCCAGCTGAAGGTGAACTCGCGGGTGTCGAAGATCGGCAGGTCGTTCTGGTCGCGGTACGGCGTGTACAGGTAGAACAGTCGCGGTTCCAGGGTCTGCAGATAGTTGGTGTTGCCCCACTTGGTATCGCGGTCGAAGTACACGCCCGCATCGACCGTGGCGATCGGCAGGCTGCGCGAGGGCGTGGTGTCGCCGCCGAGCGTGGCCGCCAGATCCTTGTCCAGCTGATAGGCGGTATAACGCCAGGCCAGGGTCGGCTTGAGGAACCAGGCGGCGCCGGCCAGCGGCATCGAGATGTAGGGCTTCAGGTCCAGGCGGCTGCCGCCGGGGCGCGGGGTGACCACGCCGGTGCGTTCGTAGGTGCCGTCGGTGGTTTTCTGATGGATATCGTCGTGCACGAAGCGCACCGCTTCGCTGTACAGCCCGGCTTCGAAATAGTTGCCGAACGACTGGTCCCAGTTGAAGAAGGCGCGCGGCTGGCGGTTGTACGGCAGCGCATCCTCGGTCAGGGTGTAGTCGGTCAGCTGCCAGCGGTCGGCCATCACGCCGGCGGTCCAGGTCTCGCCGGTGCCGTAGACGCCGATCGTGCTCTGGATGTTGGACACCGCATTGCCGAGCAGGCGGTTGGAGAAGTCCTCGGTGTAGCGCTCGTCGCTGACCCAGGCTAGCGAAGCGCGCGCCTGCCACTGCGCATTGATGTTGTGGTAGCCCTGGTAACTGAAGCGGCCGCGATCCTTGTCGCGCAACTTGTCGTCCGGCAGGTAGGCGGCCTGCAGCTCACCCTTGCCGCCGTCGTAGAGATAGCGGAATTCGCTGCCCAGCATCAGGCCGCGGCGGGCCATGAAGCGCGGATACAGGGTGGCGTCGTAGTTCGGCGCGAGGTTCAGGTAGTACGGCTGGGTGTAGTCGAAGCCGTTGCGGCTGGACATGCCGATCGCCGGGAACAGGAAACCGCTGCTGCGGCGATCGTCGATCGGGAACTTGAACCAGGGCGCGTACAGGATCGGGAAGTTGTAGATCTTCAGGATCGCGTTGCGCGCGGTGCCGAAGCCTTCGTCGTTGTCGACGTCGATTTCCGGCGCGTGCAGCTCCCACACCCGCTGCGAGGGGTCGCAGGTGGTGTAGGTGGAGCGATGCATCTGCCCCAGCGCACCCTGCAGGTCGACCGAGTCGGCCTTGCCGTTGCCGCGGCGGGCCAGCAACTGGTAGCGGATGTTGCTGACTTTGTGCGTGTCGGTGTCTTTGTTGCCCTCGGCGCGCTCTGCTATCAGGCGGATAGACGAATCCTGGTACCGCACATGACCTTCTGCGATGTAGTTGCCGGTCTCCGTATCCACCCGTAGGTTGTCGGCGCCCATGAACTGGTCGCCGCGCTTGAGCGCCACATTGCCATCCCAATTTGGCAATGTGGTTGTGCCGGACAACCTGTCTCCCTCAATGCTTGTGGGCAGCTTGTCTCGCTCTGCCGCCAGCTTTGGATCCGGCTGCTGTGCATCGTCGAACTTGGGCAGCACGTCCGGGGTCGGGCACAGGCCCCAGTTCGGCGGCTTTTCAGCCGCCACTGCCGGCAGGCACAGGGCGATACTGAACGGAAGAGGGAGCAGGCGAAGGGTTCGGCGCACGCGCGTCAGGTATCGGGCGAAAACGGTCGCTAGCTTGCCCCATCCCGTGCATAGGGGCAATGAAGGCGTCCCCGGGGCGGGGGACGGGGTTCATCGGCCTGGCGGGGCAGGGTTTCGATCCGGGTGTGCGCGCCGCGGCCGCCGCCGCGCGGGCGCGGATCCTCAGCGCAGCGCGTCGACGTGGGCGACGCTGCCCTCGCGCAGGGCCTGCAGGTCGTAGCCGCCTTCCAGCAGGGACACCACCCGGCCGCGCGCGTGCCGCTGCGCGACTGCGCGCAGTTCGGCGGTGATCCAGCCGAAGTCCTCGGTCTCCAGCATCAGGTCGGCCAGCGGGTCGCGCATGTGCGCGTCGAAGCCTGCCGAGATCAGCAGCAGCTGTGGCTTGAACGCGTCCAGCAACGGCAGCATCTGGTCGGCCCAGGTGTTGCGGAAGCGGAAACCGCCGCTGCCCGGTGGCAGCAATGCGTTGTGCAGGTTGCCGACGCCGCGGTCGTGGACCCCGCCGGTGTGCGGGAACAGCCCGGACTGGTGGGTGCTGAGGTACTGCACCTTCGGCTCGCGCTCGAAGATCGCCTGGGTGCCGTTGCCGTGGTGCACGTCGAAATCGACGATGGCGATCCGCTCCAGCCCATGCGCGTCGCGGGCGTGGGCGGCGGCCACGGCCACGTTGTTGAACAGGCAGAAGCCCATCGCGGTGTCGGCGGTGGCGTGATGGCCGGGCGGGCGTACCGCGCAGAAGGCGGTGTCGGTGACACCGTGCATCACCGCATCCACCGCGGCGACGCCGGCGCCGGCGGCGCGCAGTGCGGCCGCGCGCGAGCCGGGCGAGAGGACCGTGTCCACGTCGAGCATCTGCGGGCCGTCGAGGTCGGCCAGAACGCGATCGATCAGCTCGCGCTCATGGACCCGGGCCAGGTCGCCGAGCTTGGCCAGCGGCGCCTCGCGCCATTCCAGCGCAGGAAACGCCTCGCGCAGCGCGGTGGTCACCGCCTCCAGGCGCTGCGGCCGTTCCGGGTGTTCCGGTCCGGGCGCGTGGCCCAGGCAGGCAGGATGGGTGTAGATCAGCATGCGCGGCCGCGGCCCGGGCGTCGCTCAGGCCTGGCGCCGGTCGTGGCGCCACAGCACTTCGCCGTGGCCGTCGGCCCGCGCCAGCACCCGCGCCAGCACGAACAGCAGGTCGGACAGGCGGTTGAGGTAGCGCACCGCTTCCGGGCGCACCGCGTCCTGCCGCGACAGCGCCACCGTCTCGCGCTCGGCGCGGCGCACGATGGTGCGGGCCAGGTGGCAGCGCGCCGCCGCCTCGCCGCCGGCGGGCAGGATGAAGTCCTGCAGCGGCGGCAGGGTGTCGTTGTAGCGGTCCAGGTGCCGTTCCAGCGCATCGATGTCGGCGGCATGGATGGCCGCGTGGCCGGGGATGCACAGCTCGCCGCCGAGATCGAACAACTGGTGCTGGATCGCGGTCAGCAACTGCCGCACGTCCTCGGCCAGCGGGCAGGCCAGGACCACGCCGATCGCCGAGTTGGCCTCGTCCACGGTGCCGTAGGCGGCGACCCGCGCCGAGTCCTTGCCGACCCGGTTGCCGTCGCCCAGGCCGGTGCTGCCGTCGTCGCCGGTGCGGGTGTAGATCTTGGAGAGGCGGTTGCCCATCCCGGTCAGTGACCGACCGGCTGGCCGCGCTGGCCCAGCCGCGCCAGCTGCTCGACGCCGACCTGGATCGCCGCGGCCAGCGCCACGTAGAGGCTGGCGCTGCCCAGGTAGGGCAGCAGCCAGTCGCTGTAGTTCTGCCACCAGCCGGCCAGTGTCGGGTTCGGCACGCTGCGGCTGACCCAGTAGAAGCTGCCTTGCGCCAGCAGGTGGCACAGCGCCACCGCCACCAGCAGGCTGCCGGCGGCCAGGCCCAGGGCGCGCCAGTCGGCACCGTGGTAGCGCCGCGCCAGCCAGGCGCCGCCGGCCCACAGCACGAAATAGGCCGGGATCAGGCACCAGTAGGCCGGCGACACGCAGTAGTGCTGCCAGAAATCCAGGCCCTGGCTGCGGATGACCAGATAGTCGACCAGCACCGCCAGCGCCATCAGCAGCGGGAACGCCCAGCGCGTCCAGCTGCGCAGGTAGAAGCCGCCGACGAAGAACACCGCCCACGACGCGTCCGGGATCGCCCCGAAGTGGTTGATGCGGGTCGCGGCCAGCAGCGCGGTCAACAGCAGCAGGGCGGGGAGGCGGTGGGCGGAAGGCGTCATGACGGCGGGCACCGGGGCACGTAAGACCCCGGATTCTACTGGAAGCGCGGCGTGCGCGAGCGCCGTGCGCCGCTGCCGCCACGGCACGCAAGCTGGGCGGTGGCGCTCACCGGGCAGACGGGTGCGGGCCGTATCATGGCCGGATGAGCAAACGACATGACGTAGTGATCGTCGGCGGCGGCCTGGTCGGCGCCAGCCTGGCCATCGCCCTGGACCGGCTGGGGGTGGACGTGGGCCTGGTCGAGGCCGCGCCGCCGGGCGCGTTGCCGCCGGTGTTCGACCAGCGCAACCTCAGCTTCGCCGCCGCCACGGTCAACGCGCTGGGCGCGTTGGGGGTGATGCAGCGGCTGCGCGCGGCGACCGGACCGATCCGCCGCATCCATGTCAGTCGCGCCGGCGATTTCGGCCGGGTGCGGCTGGAGGCCGCCGACTACGGACGCGAGGCCTTCGGCCAAGTGGTCGTCGCGCGCGACTTCGGCGAGGCGCTGGAGGCCAGCCTGGCGGCGACGCGGCAGTTGACCCGCTACCGCCCGGCGCAGTTCGTGGCGCTGGAGGCCGACACCGAGGAGGGCGAGCGCCGCCTGCGCATCGCCCGCGACGGCAGCGAGCAGGTCCTGCACACGCGCCTGCTGGTCGGTGCCGACGGCAGCGCCAGCGCGGTGCGCGAGGCCTTGGGCATCGCCGCAACGCGCCACGATTTCCAGCAGACCTTGTTCGTGGCGCGGGTGCGCGGCAGCCGCCAGCCCGACGGCACTGCCTACGAGCGCTTCCGCGACGACGGCCCGACTGCCTTGTTGCCGCGCGGCGATCGCCATTACGGCGCGATCCACGCGGTGGCCGCCGAGGACGCCGACGCGGTGGCGGCGCTGGACGAGGGTGCCTGGCTGCAGCGGCTGCAGGACGCGCTGGGCTGGCGCGTCGGCCGCCTGCTCGGTAGCGGCGAGCGCAGCGCCTATCCGATCGTGCAGGTGTTGGCCGAGCGGCTGACCGATGCGCGCGCGGTGCTGCTGGGCAATGCCGCGCAGACCTTGCACCCGCTGGGCGCGCAAGGCTTCAACCTGGGCCTGCGCGATGCGCTGACCCTGGCCGAACTGATCGAGCGCGACGGCACCGACCCGGGCGCGCCGGCGCTGCTGCAGCAGTACGCGCAGCGCCGCGAGCAGGATCGCCAGCGCACGGTGACGTTCTCCGGCGGGCTGGCGCGGCTGACCGCCAATCCGACCCCGCTGCTGCGCCCGCTGCGCAGCCTGGGCCTGCTGGCGGCGGCGCAGGCCGCGCCGTTGCAGTCGTTCCTGGTCGGCGGCGCGATGGGCTTCCGCGGCGATGTGCCGCAGCTGTGCCGGGAGACGCGCGCATGAGCCGGCGCGGCGTGCTGGATGTGGTGGTGGTGGGCGGCGGCGTGGTCGGCGCGGCCTGCGCGCTGGCCCTGGCCGGCGAAGGCCTGGCGGTGGCGCTGGTCGAGGGCCGCGAGCCGCCGCGCTGGTCGGCCGACACGCCGGACCTGCGCGTCTACGCCTTCGCCCCGGACAACGCGGCGCTGCTGCAGGGCCTGGGCGTGTGGCCGCAGGTCGTCGCCAGCCGCGCCAGCGCGTACCGGCGCATGCGCGTGTGGGATGCCGGCGGCGGTGGCGAACTGGCCTTCGACGCCGACACCCTGGGCCGCGACCAACTCGGCTGGATCGTCGAACACAATCTATTGGTCGAACAACTGTGGGCAGCGCTGCCGGCGGCCGGCGTGCAGGTGCATTGCCCGGCGCGGGTGGAGGCGCTGGAGCCGTCGGCCGAGCGCGCGCGTCTGCGCCTGGACGATGGCAGCCGCCTGGACGCACGCCTGGCGATCGCCGCCGACGGTGCCGAGTCCACGGTGCGCGGCCTGGCCGGGCTGGACGCGCCGGCGCACGACTACGGCCAGCGCGGCGTGGTCGCCTTCGTGCAGACCGAACAGCCGCATCAGGACACGGCCTGGCAGCGTTTCCTGCCGGGCGGCCCGCTGGCGTTCCTGCCGTTCGCCGACGGCCGCAGCTCGATCGTGTGGACCTTGCCCGAGGCCGAGGCGGCGCGGGTGCTGGCGCTGGACGATGCGGCGTTCGGCGCCGAACTGACCCAGGCCTTTGGCGCCCGCCTGGGTGCGGTGCGCGCGCTGTCGCCGCGGCTGGGCTTCCCGCTGCGCCGGCAACTGGTGGAGGCCTACCAGCGCGGCCGCCTGCTGGTGCTGGGCGATGCCGCGCACGTGGTGCATCCGCTGGCCGGGCAGGGCGTCAACCTGGGCCTGCGCGACGTCGCCGCGCTGGCGACACTGGTGCGGCAGGCGCAGGCGCAGCGGGTCGACTGGGCGGCGCCGCAGCGGTTGGCGCGCTGGGCGCGTGGTCGCCGCAGCGACAACACCGTGGCCGCCTACGGCTTCGATGCCATCAACCGGCTGTTCTCCAACGATGAGCTGCACCTCACCCTGCTGCGCGGCCCGCTGCTGGGCCTGGCGGGCAAGCTGCCGTTGTTGATGCACGGTTTCTGGAAGCGCGCTTCCGGCGTGTGAGCGCACGTTCCGGCCGGACGCGGCGGCCGCAGGATTCGATCACGCGCGGCGAGCGGCGCCCGTACCCTCATCCGCCCCTTCGGGGCACCTTCTCCCGGAGGGAGAAGGAAGAGCCAGCTTCGGCTGGTTTGCTTGAGCCCCTCTCCCCTCGGGAGATGGGTTGGGGTGAGGGGAGGGCGCGAAGCGCAGCACGCAGGCCGCGTCCCTGCCATGGAGGATGACGATGCAAGACGCGACACAGAACGTGGATCTTTTGATTTCCCACAGCCAGCTGCAACTGCGTGCCCGCGCCTTCGACGAGGCCGCCTGCCGCTGGGGGCCGCGCAATCTGGAGCAGGGCGCGGTCCTGCATCGCGACTACGTGGTGTTCGATCCGTTGCCCGAGGACGCGTTCGGCGCGCAGGTGCACCTGGTGCTGGCCGAGGCGTTCGCGCCCGATCCGCGTGCGCAGCGGCGCATGCAGGTGCCGTTCCGGGTGAATCCGGATGCGCGGGTACAGGTGGCGTCTGCCGCCGAGGCCTTCGATGTGACACTGGCGCTGCAGCCTGGCGACTACGCGCTGTACTACGAAGTCTGCGAAGGCGACGACGAGGTGTATTACCGGCTCACCCTGGTGCCGGCGGCGCAGTCGGTCGCGGCGCGCTATCTGGTGGACGATCCCTGGGGCGGGGTGCGGGATGCGCCGCTGCAGGAGGGACTGCTGTAGCGCTCGTCAGCGCGGTGGGCGAGGCCGAGCGGCGGGGTGGCGTGGTGGAAGACACGCGCTGCGAGGAGATCGGGTCGATGCAGCGGCGATGGCGGCGTCAGTGTGGGTGATGCGGTTGCGCGATGCTGTGGCGCTCGCGTTGCCGGTGTCTGCGGTGTTGTCGCTTCAGAAAACAATCGCGCCGCATGCGGCGGGAAGGCCGTAGGCGGCGCGCGTGGTGGAGAGGGTGCGGGTCAGTCTACGCGTGAGTCGCGTCACGTCGACATCCAGCCTTCCAGGTCGGCCTTGCTCAGGCGGCCGTGGTGATGCACGTCGACGGCATCAAACTCGGCGTACAGCGTCGGGTCGGCCTTGGCTTCGGCGCGGCTGATGTAGCCGTCATGGTTGCGGTCGAGCTTGGCGAAGTCGATGTGGTAGTCGCCGACGATCGAGTTGGGTTCGACCGAGGTGACATTGATGATCTGGCCGTTCTGGTGCAGGGTCACTTCGTCCGGCGCCGACTGCGCCATGGCCAGCGCCGGCGCGGCAAGCAGCGCGAACGCGAACGGGACGAGACGAGGAACGATGCGGTTCATGGCACGACTCCTGTTGCTGGGAAGGAGTCAAGAACATAGGCCTGGCCGAATTAATCGACGCTAAAAAAATCGGGCGTTCGCATCTGCACGTCGGCGCTGTTTAGCAAGCGTTTCCAATGCACCCTGCAACGCGACCGAGGGTGCGCCGGCGCCCGCCATGGCGGCGCCGGACGCGTCTCTGGTGCGGCTACAGCCAGCCGGCGAGCTGCGCGCGGCTGAGGCGACCGCTGCGGGTGGTGTCCAGCGCGTCGAACTCGTCGGCCAGCGACGGATTGGCCTGCGCTTCGCTGCGGCTGATATAGCCGTCGTGGTCGGTGTCCAGCGCCTCGAAGTCGATGCGGTAACTGCCGGCCACACGGTCCGGCTGGATGCTGCGCACGGTCACCTGCGCTTCGCCGGGCGTGGCCGGCAACTGCACCTGGTGAGTGACCACGCCATTGCTGAGCGGCTGCGCGCGCACGTTGGCCGGCACGTCGCGCAGCGGCTCGGTGGTGGCGCTGGAGGCAGTGTTGAGATTCTGCGCCGCGGCCGGCGCGGCGCAGGCGCACAGGCAGCAGAGCAGGGCGAGGGAACGGCAGGACATGGACACAACGGACTCCAGTATGGCGATGGATGGCGGCCCCGGCTCAGCCGGGGATGAACGGAAACGCGAGCTTCAACAGGCCCTTCAGCCCGCCCTCGGCGGTGCTGGCGACGGCCTTGGCGCCGAGGCTGTTGAGCGCGCGGCGCACGTCCTCCCAGCGTAGCTTGCTCACGTCCTTCTTCAATAGATCGGCGACCTCCTCGGCGGTGGGCGCCAGCTTCTGCAGTTCGTGCGTCACCTTCTCCGGCTCCGGTTGCAGGTAGCCCCAGCGCTCGGCGATCTTCAGCAGCGTGTCGAAGCGCACCGCCATCACGTCGCGGTTGCGCTCGTACACGGGCATGGCGCCGACGTCGACGATGGCCTGTTCGAAGCGTTGCTGGTCGTCGGGATGCTCGATGCGGATCGCCAGGAAGCCGTCCTTCTTGCTGCGCTCGCTGACATGCTTTGCCCCGGCGCGCAGGTTGTCCTCGGTCAGCACCGTGGCGACGATGCGCTGCAGCGCCGCCTCGTTGTCCTCCGGCACCAGCGCACGCCAGCGCGCATAGCCGTCGCGGCGCAGGCCCTTGACCTTGGCCGGGGTCACCCGCAGGCGCATCGCCACTGCGTTGTTGGAATCGCTGCGCGAGATCGCGCCGTCGCGTTCCAGCAACACGAAGATCAGCAGTTCCAGGTCGCGCTTGGTCAGCGACTGGAAGCCCTGCAGCAGGGTCAGGCGCAGGAATTCGTCGGCGAAGCCGGCCGGGTTGTTCAGTTCGATCGGCTGCATGTGCGCGGCCCTCCAGTCAGTGCAGCCAGGATGCCAGGGGACCATTGCGCGGGCTGAGACGCCGCTGCGATACGCATCCCATCAGCGTCCGTGCTCGCGGCCGGGGCGGTCGCTGCGGAAGGTTTCGATCGCGCCACGGTCCTGCAGGGTCACGTCGACATCGCGCCCGTCGGCGCCGCCGAAGGCCAGGTTGGTGGGCTTGCGGCCCTTGGTCGCGACCTCGTGCAGCAGCGTGCCGTCGGGCGCCAGCACGATCACCTTGCCGGCGTCGTAGCGGGCCACGTACAGGTTGCCGTCGACGTCGCAGCGCATGCCGTCCAGGCCGGCGTCGGCGAAGCTGGCGAACAGCCGCTTGTTCGAGACGGCGCCGTCGGCCGCACGGTCGTAGACCCAGATCCGCCGCTGCACGCTCTCGTTGACGTACAGGCGCTTGCCGTCGGGGCTGACCTCGATGCCGTTGGTGGTGCCCATGCCGGTTTCGATCAGGTGCGCGCTGCGGTCGCGGTCGATGCGCCACAGCTGGCCGCCGTCGTGCTTCCAGTCCGGGTCGCTGGCGTACAGGGTGCCGTCCGGCGCCATCGCGATGTCGTTGGGCTGGAACGCGCCCGGCAGCGTGGCGTAGACCTCGATGCGCTTGCTGCGCAGGGCGATGCGCAGGATGCGGTGCTGGCCGTAGTCCGCAACGTACATGCGCCCGCGGCGGTCGAAGCGGATGCCGTTGCCGATGCTGCCGTCGGGAATATCCACGAACAGCGTGGCCTGGCCGCGGCCGTCGGCGTCGCGCTGGACCCGGCCGATGCTGCCGTCGTGGGCGAAGTTGACCACGTATAGCGCACCATCGGGACCCGTCGCAGGCCCTTCGATCTTGTCGGTGAATACGCCATCGCCGACCAGGTCGCGGGCGTGGAACAGGGGTTCCTGCGCCCCGGCCGGGGCAGCCAGCAGCAGGGCGAGGGCGGCAAGCAGTGGGCGGCAGCGCATCGGGTGTCCGAACGGCGGGGGAGGCGGCAGTGTGCCAGAGGCCCCGGCGCATCGCGCGATAGCGCTCACAGTGCCGATGCCGCGCCAGCGGTTAGGGTGAAGCATCCTTCCGGTCGGAGTTGCGCATGGAGCCGTCCTCGCCGAATCGCCGCCGCCTGTTGCTGGCTGGCCTCTCCGCCACCGCCGCCGGTATGCTCGGAGCGTCCACGTGGGCGGCCACGCCGGCACGACGCCGCAAGCCGCTGGGCGTGGCCCTGGTCGGCCTGGGCGAGTACGCCAGCAGCCGCCTGGCCCCGGGTCTCGCCCTGACCAGGCACTGTCGCTTGGCGGGCATCGTCACCGGCTCGCCGCAGAAGATCCCGCAGTGGCAGGCGCGCTATCGCATCCCGGATCGCAACGTTTACAGCTACGACGAGTTGGAGCGCATCGCCGACAACCCGGACATCGACGTGGTCTACGTGGTCACGCCCACCCATCTGCATGCGCCGCTGAGCCTCCGCGCCGCGGCCGCCGGCAAGCACGTGTGGTGCGAGAAACCGATGGCGCTGCACGCCGAGCAGGCGCAGGCGATGATCGAGGCCTGCGCGCGCAACAAGGTGCGGCTGAGCATCGGTTACCGCATGCAGCACGAGCCCAACACCCGGCGCCTCATCGCCCTGGCCGGCGAACGCCCGTTCGGGGTGATGCGCAGCGTGCGCGCCGAGGCGGGCTATGCCGGCTACGGCGACACCGACCCGGCGCAGCGGCCGTGGCGGCTGCGCGCGCAGTACGGCGGCGGTGCGATGTACGACATGGGCGTGTATCCGCTCAACGCGGCGCGCTACACGACCGGCGCCGAGCCGCTGGTGGTCACCGCGCGGCGTTCCACCGATCGGCCTGCATTGTTCGACGAGGTCGACGAGCACATGCACTTCACCCTGGAGTTTCCGCATGGGATCACCGCGAGCTGCGCGGCCAGCTTCGGCCGCACCATGAACCTGCTGCGCGCCGAGTGCGCGAAGGGTTGGTACGAACTGGCGCCGTTCCAGGCCTACGACGGCGTGCGCGGCCGGGCCAGCGATGGCCGCCTGTTCGACGCGCGGGTGCGCCACCAGCAGGCGCTGCAGATGGACGAGGATGCGCTGGCGATCCTGCAGGGCACGCCGCTGCGCGTGCCCGGCGAGGAAGGCTTGCGCGATATCCGCATCGTCGAGGCCATCCAGCGCTCGGCGCGGGAGGACGGGGCGCGGATCGTGTTGTAGCGGTGGGCGGCGCCAATGCGCTCGTCACAGGAGCGGCTTCAGCCGCGATGGCTTTCCCGGGAAACCCATCGCGGTCGAGCCGCTGCTACGAAACACCGCATGTGGACGCGCGACCGCTCAGCCCGGGATCGCCAGCACCGTGATCTCTTCGCGGTCGTGGTAGAGCTGCTTGGCGCGCAGCTGCAGCGGGCGCTCGGCGCGTTCGGCGAACAGGTCCAGGCACAGCCGGGTCTCGTCCCAGCGCTTCTTCATCGGCAACTTCAGGTTGAAGATCGCGTGCCGGCACCAGCCCTCGCGGAACCAGGTGGCCATGCGCTCGGCGACGCGGCGCGGTTGCTCGACCATGTCGCAGACCATCCAGTCCAGCGGCTGCGGCGGTTTCCAGTGGAAGCCGTCGGCGCGCAGGTGGTCGACCAGGCCACTGTCGAGCACATGCTGGCGCAGCGGGCCGTTGTCCACGCTGGTCACGTGCAGCTGCTGGCGGGTCAGCACCCAGGTCCAGCCGCCGGGGGCGGCGCCGAGGTCGGCCGCGCGCATGCCCGGGCGCAGCAGCGTCTCGCGCTCGTGCGGGGTCAGCAGCGCCAGCAGCGCTTCTTCCAGTTTCAGGGCCGAGCGCGAGGGCGCCTCCGGCAGCAGCTTGAGGCGCGGAATGCCCAGCGGCCACGGCGCGCTGTCGTCGCTATCGGCCACCGCCAGCAGGGCGTGGGTGCCGGTCACGAAGCACACGTGCAGGCGCGGCAGCCGCGGCTGCGGCTTGTCGCTGAGCAGGCCGGCCTTGCGCAGCGCCGGGCGCAGCGCGTTGCCGAAGCTGCGCGCCAGGCCCGACAGCGGCTTGCCGGCGTCCGAGTCCGGATGTTCGACCCACAGGTCGCCGAAGCGCGGTTGTCCGGCAAGCGCCTGCAGGATCGGCGCGATGCGGTCGTTGGCCGGCAGCTCGCGCAGGTCGGCCAGCAACTGCAGCTTCTGCCGGGCGAAGATCAGCCCGCGCCAGGGCAGCGCCTGCGCCGGCACCGCGGTGTCGCTGAGCAGCAGCGCGTAGCCGCTGTTGCGCTCGGTGCGCGCGTAGGCGGCCAGCCCGGCCTCGCCGGCGCGGGCGTTGAGCTCGGCCGCCAGTTCGGGTTCGAAGCCGGGCCGGCAGTAGCACAGCAGGCCATGGACCAGCGGGCCGTTCTCGGAGGACATGGGCAAGCCTTCGCCGGCGGCGTCAGTAGCGGGGGCTGTCGAGTTCGCCGTAGCGGCGCAGCACCACGCAGGCGGCGTCGCGGTGCAGGCCGCGGACCACCTCGATGCCGCGGCGCTGCAGCTCGCCGACCCAGTCCGCCGGCAGCGGGCCTTCGTCGAACGGGGTCAGCGCCATCACGTCCTCGGCGCTGGCACCGATCAGCAGGCGGTCGATGCCGGCCCAGATGGTGGCGCCGTAGCACTGGCAGCACGGCTGCGAGGACGTGGCCAGGGTCACCGGCGACAGCACCGCGTTCAGCCGCGGGGTCTGCAGGCGCTGCTGGGCCAGCATGTAGGCCATGTTCTCGGCATGCGCCAGCGAGGTGGTCTGCGGTACCACGCGATTCACGCCGACGGCGATGATGCGGTGGTCCGGGCCGAACACCGCCGCGCCGAACGGGCCGCCGCTGCCGGCGTCCACGTTCAGCCGCGACAGTTCCACCGCCAGCGCGACCTTGTCGGCGTCGCTGGCGTAGACGGCCTGCGGATCGACCGCCTCGTGGATCCAGGCGGGCAGGGTGAGGTGGACTTGCGCGTAGAGCATCAGCGGACGGGTTCGGCAGGCTGGGGGGCGCGCAGTGTATCGGCTTGCGCGGCGCGCGCGCTGCATTGCCCGGCCACGCAGGAGCAGCCGGCGATCGCGGGCGAGCCGCACACGCTCATGCGCCCGCTGGCCTGGCACTGCGCCATCACGCCCTGCGGATCGGTAGGGCTGTCGCGGTTGACGCAGGCCGGCATCGCGCCGCAGCAGTTGCCGACGTTCTTGACGGTGCAGTCGGCATCGGTGCGGCAACTGGTGTCGACCTTCACCGGCAGGCCGGGCGCGGATGCCGTGGGTGCCGGCGCCGGCTCCGACGGCTTGGCGGTTTCGCTGCGCGCGCAGGCGCTGGACAGCAGCACGCCGGCGAGCAGGCACAGGGAGCACAGCAACGACGCGAAATGGCGGGACATGGCGACCTTCCGTGCGGTGGAGTGCGGCCATGGTAGCAACCCCCGCGCCGCCGCCGGTTCAGCGGCGCACGACCGTCAACGTGTCCGCGTTCTCCTGCGCGATCCGCAACGCCGTGCCGTCCAGCGCCTGGTGCAGCGCCTGGCGGATGCTGACCTGTCCCTTCACCGCGTTGACCGGCAGCGAGGCGAGGCCTGGATCGCGGTACACGACCATGCAGCCGGTGGCGTGGGCCAGTTGCTGCGACACCTCATCGAATCGCCCGGCCGGCAGGTCGTAAGCGTGGTCGGGGACGGTGTCGCACTTGCCGGTTGCCGCCGGTGCGCTGGCGTTGGCGGCCGGGTTCGGCGCCGCGCCGGATGGCGCGTTGGAGGCATGGCAGCCAGCCAGTGCGGCGACTAGGACGAGAGCGGGACAGCAACGGCGCAGGACGGTGTGCATGGCGCGATTCCCGTTGGAGGACCTGCGCAAGTCTAGGCAGCGCCGCTTAACCGGGCTTGGCTTCGCGCACGGCGGGTTGCGGCCGCGCATGCACCAGGGTGCACCACAGCACGCCGCCGAGCAGGCAGGCGATCGCCAGCAGTTCCAGTGCGGTCGGCCAGCGCTGTTCCCACAGGAAGCCGTACAGCAGCGCGAATACGGTCTCGAACACGATCATCTGCCCGACCAGGGTCAGCGGCAGCAACCGGCTGGCGTGGTTCCAGCAGGCGTTGCCGATGACCGAGGCGAACAGCGCCAGCACCAGCGCCATGCCCCAGAAGCGCATCCAGTCGGCGCCGGCATGGGCTGTGCCTGACAGGGCGAACGCCGGCAGCGCCAGGGTCAGGGCCAGCGCGCCGGTGACCACGCCGGTCAGCAGCGACCAGTCGCGGCCGGACAGGTCCGGGCGCCGCCGCAGCCAGCGCGCGTTCTTGATCGAGTAGGCGGTCCAGCACGCCAGCGCGCCGACCGCACAGGCCAGTCCCGCCGCACGCAGGCCGAGGCTGGCGGGAATGTGCGGCCGCGCCACGGCCAGGGTCTGCACCGCGACCAGCGCCACCCCGAGCACGCACAGCGCGCAGGGCGCGGCGAGCCGGCGCAGGCGGACCGCGCCGGCCGCGCGCGAGCCGATCACCGTGACCGCCGCCGGCAACAGGCCGATGATCAGCGCGGTGGCGGCGCCGCCGGCCCACTGCACCGCACTGCCCAGCAGCACGTAGTAGACGATGTTGCCGAGCAGGCTCAGGCGCAGCAGCGCCCACCATTCGGGCGCGCCCAGCGGCGCGGTGGCGGTGCGCCAGCGCGGCAGCAGCACCACGGCAGCGATGGCGCCATAGGCCAGGTAGCGCGAGATGGCCAGTTGCAGCGGCGAAAAGGCGCTCAGCAGTTGCGGCGCCAGGAACACCAGGCCCCACAGCGCGCCCGCGACCATGCCGCTGCCGACCCCTGCCCATAGACGTTCGCGCATGCGGTTCGTTTCCGTATCGGCCGTGTCAGCCGTGACGGCTCAGCATGCCGGCGCCGGCA
>NZ_NKUH01000030.1:0-32527 GCF_009192895.1 Xanthomonas sp. LMG 12460
AATTTCCCCCCACAACCGCTCCCGGACACCGATAACCACGGGTCGCTGGGGGGGGGCTGTCTCTTGGCTTCTGCTCCCGCTTCATCTTTGGCTGTTGCTGTTGCTGTTGCTTTTGCTTTTGACTTACCGGGTTCCCTTCCGAAGCGGCGGCCATCGCGGGGAAACACCCGAAGGGCGGCGTACATGGATGTACGCCGTCCGCGGCAGGGGCAGGATGCCCCTTCCGCGGATCCCCGTGATGGGCGCGGACCCGGAGCGCGCAGCGCGGAGGGCGCGAAGGCAGGGCGCGCTTTCTTTTGGTTACCTTTTCTTTGCGCGAGCAAAGAAAAGTAACTCGCCCGATAGGGCGAAAGCCTTTGCTGTTGCTTCAAGCTTGAGTGTCAGAAGAGAAGAACTGTAGGGGCGGCTTGAGTCGCGACAAACATGACTGATCGCCTCGGTCGCGGCTGAAGCCGCTCCTACAATTTGGCCATGGCGGAAGCATCCTCAAAAGCAAAGCTTTCGCCTGGCGGCGAGTCACTTTTCTTTGCTTGTGCAAAGAAAAGTAACCAAAAGAAAGCACACCCTGCCTCGCGCCCTCCGCGCTAACGCGCTCCGGGTCCGCGTCCGTGCCGGGGATTCGCGGAAGGGGCATCCTGCCCCTGCCGCGAACGGCGCACATCCATGTGCGCCGCCCCTTCGGGGTTTTTCCCCGGCACGGCCGCCGCTTCGGAAGGGAACCCGGTAAGGCAACAGCAACAGCAACAGCAACAGCAACAGCAAGAGCAACAGCAAGAGCAGCAGCAAGAGCAGCAGCAAGAGCAAAGCTTGGCCGCGTTGCGGCCTTGGTACCGACATTGGAGTGGACATGGACCGGATCGACACGCGCGCCCTGCAGGACCTGGATGCCGCGCACCACCTGCACCCGTTCAACGACAACGCCGCCCTGGCGCAGAAAGGCACCCGCATCCTCACCCGCGGCGATGGCGCCTACGTCTGGGACGCCGACGGCAACCAGTTGCTGGATGCCTTCGCCGGCCTGTGGTGCGTCAACGTCGGTTACGGGCGCAAGGAACTCGGCCAGGCCGCCGCGCGGCAGATGGAACAGCTGGCGTACTACAACAGCTTCTTCCAGTGCACTACCGAACCCACCATCCGCCTGGCCGCCAAGCTCGCCGAACTGGCGCCCGGCGACCTCGACCATGCCTTCTTCACCAACTCCGGCTCCGAGGCCAACGACACCATCCTGCGCCTGGTGCGGCATTTCTGGGCCGTGCAGGACCAGCCGCAGAAGACCATCTTCATCGGCCGCCACGACGGCTACCACGGCACCACCATGGCCGGCGCCAGCCTCGGCGGGATGAAGGGCATGCACCGCCAGGGTGGCCTGCCGATCCCGGACATCCACCACATCGATCCGCCGTACTGGTTCGGCGACGGCGGCGACATGGATCCGGAGGAATACGGGCTGCTCGCCGCGCGGCGGCTGGAGGACAAGATCCTGGAGCTGGGGCCGGAACGGGTGGCCGCGTTCATCGGCGAGCCGATCATGGGCGCTATCGGCGTATATATCCCGCCGCGCAGCTACTGGCCGGAGATCGAGCGCATCTGCCGCCGCTACGACGTGCTGCTGGTCGCCGACGAGGTGATCTGCGGCTTCGGCCGCACCGGCGAATGGTTCGGGTCGCAATACTTCGGCTTCCAGCCGGACGTGATGACCATCGCCAAGGGCATCACCTCCGGCTACATCCCGCTCGGCGCGGCCATGTTCGGCACGCGCGTGGCCACGGTGCTGAAGGAGCAGGGCGGCGAGTTGGCGCATGGCTGCACCTATTCCGGGCACCCGGTGTGCGCGGCGGTGGCGCTGGAGAACCTGCGCCTGCTGCAGGACGAGGGCATCGTCGAACGCGCGCGCGGCGAGATCGCGCCGTACCTGGCGCAACGCTGGGCCGAGCTGGGCGAGCACCGGCTGGTGGGCGAGGCGCGCATCGTCGGCATGATCGGCGCGCTGGAACTGGTGCCGGACAAGCCGCGCCGGCAGTACTTCCCCGAGCGCGGCAAGGTCGGCGCATTGTGCCGCGACAACGCGCTGCGCCGCGGCCTGATCCTGCGCGCCACCAACGACGCGATGTTGCTGTCGCCGCCGCTGATCCTCAGCCGCGCCCAGGTCGACGAACTGTTCGACAAGGCCTGGCTGGCGCTGGAGGATACGGCCCAGGCGCTGGGCAAATAGCCCGGCGCTGGGTAGTCTGGAACGTCCACCCCGGATCCGGCGCGCGGCGCCGATCCTCCCCCTCTTGCCCATGGACCTGCGGAGACCTGCCATGACCTTGCGACTGCTCACTCTTTCCCTGGCCACGGCGCTGCTCGCCGGCTGCGGCGGCTCCGGCGGTGACGCGGACAAGGCGGGGCAGGGCGAGGCGAAGGTGCTCAACGTGTACAACTACTCGGACTACATCGCCGAGAACACGATTCCCGACTTCGAGAAGCAGAGCGGGATCAAGGTCACCTACGACGTCTTCGACAGCGACGAGATGGTGGAGACCAAGCTGCTGGCCGGCGGCAGCGGCTACGACGTGGTGGTGCCGACGCTGAACTTCTTCGGCCGGCAGATCCAGGCCGGCGTGTTCCTGCCGCTGGACAAGAGCAAGATCCCGAACCTGGCCAATCTCGATCCGCAGATCATGCAGCGCATCGCGCAGCAGGATCCGGGCAACAAGTACGGCGTGCCGTACATGGTCGGCACCACCGGCATCGGCTACAACGTGGACAAGGTCAAGGCCGCGTTCGGCAGCACCGACATCGCCAACAGCTGGGACCTGGTGTTCAAGCCGGAGAACCTGTCCAAGCTCAAGGACTGCGGCGTGACCCTGCTGGACACGCCCTCGGACCTGATCCCGATCGCGCTGCACTACCTTGGCGAGGATCCGCACAGCACCGATCCGGCCAAGATCGAACAGGCCGCGGCGCTGATCAAGCGCATCCGCCCCTACGTGCAGAACTTCCACTCCTCGCAGTACGTGACCTCGCTGGCCAACGGCAGCACCTGCCTGGCGGTGGGCTGGTCCGGCGACATCATCCAGGCCCGCGACCGTGCCGAGGAAGCCAAGAACGGCGTGCACGTGGCCTATTCGATCCCCAAGGAAGGCGCGCCGCAGTGGTTCGACATGCTGGCCATCCCCAAGGACGCCAAGCATCCGGAGAACGCCTACGCGTTCATCAACTACCTGCTGACGCCCAAGGTGGCCGCGGCCAATACCGACTTCATCCACTACGCCAATCCGGTGCCGCAGGCGACCCCGCTGGTGGACGCGGCGATCCGCAACGATCCCACCATCTATCCGCCGCCGGACGTGGCCGCGAAGATGTTCACCTATTCGATCAACCCGCCCGAGGTGGACAAGCTGTACACCCGCCTGTGGACGGAGATCAAGACCGGCCGTTGAGCCGCCGGCGTTGCGGTCCGGGTAAGGCTTTGCGGGTTGCCCCGGACCGCTATCGCGCTGCGCTTGCCCGAGCGGCCAGGGGGAGCGTAAGCGGCTGTTGTGGGAGGGACTTCAGTCCCGACGCGATGCTGCCTGGGACGCATCGCGTCTTCGCCCGTCGCGGCTGAAGCCGCTCCTGAAATTTTTTGCCGGTGCACGCAGGCACCGCGCCGGCACGCTCTCCCGGTTGAGCTCGGAGCCAGTAACACCCTCTCCCGCAGGAGCGGCTTCAGCCGCGACGGGCCGTCCCGATCGCGCCCCGTCGCGCGGCCGAAGGGCGCCCCGACACATCGCTCCCCCCCCATCGGGATGAGAGACCGGGGACATCGCTCCCTCGGCCAAGCGGCCGGGTCGGGCGCCGCACAGCGTCCGCCATCGCGGCGGCGCCGCAGCGCCACCGCCACCGCCACGCCGCGCCGCGCCGCGCTCACGCACTCTGTACTCACCGGTACAAATAATGCGCCGGCTGGCGTACGCTACCGTTTGGTGGCGTCGCCGTTCCGACCCGGCGACGTTCTTCCTCTCCCCAGGAATCAGCGACTTGAGCAACCACGACCCAGACTCCTCACAGGCGCCGCGGCAGGCCGCCGCGCGCGATGCCCACGCCGGCCAGGGCCAGTCCGGCTCGCCCCGGGACGACAAGGGCCATGACAGCAAGGGCCAAGACGACGACGGCAAGTCCGACACGCCGTCGCCGCTGAAGAACCCCAAGGTCAAATGGACCCTGCTGCTGATCGGCCTGCTGGTGGTGATCGGCCTGGTAGTGTGGCTGATCTATTACCTCACCACCGGCCGCTACCTGCAGGAGACCAACAACGCCTATCTGCAGGCCGATACGGTGGCGGTGGCGCCGCGGGTCAACGGCTACGTGACCGCGGTGTATGTGCGCGACAACCAGAGCGTGGCCGCCGGGCAGCCGCTGCTGGAGATCGACCCGCGCACCTACCGCGCCACCCTGGAGCAGGCGCAGGCGGCGATCGCGGTGCGCCAGGCCGACATCGCCGCCGCCGAGGCCGGGCTGCAGGCGCAGCGCGCCAGCCTGCTGCAGGCGCGCACCCAGGTCACTGCCGCCGCCGCCAGCCTGCGCTTCGCCCAGGGCGAGGCCAAGCGCTTCGGGCCGTTGGCCGCGTCCGGCGCCGACACCCACGAACACTACGAAAGCATCGTCCACGACCGCGACCGCGCGCAGGCGCAGTTCGACGCGGCCAAGGCCCAGGTCGTCGCTGCGGAGAGCCAGGTGCAGGGCACCAGCGCCAAGCTCGACCAGGCCCGCGCCGGGCTGGTGCAGGCGCAGGCCGACGCCGCGCAGGCGGAAGTGGCGGTGGAGGACACCCGCCTGACCGCGCGCATCGCCGGCCGCATCGGCGACAAGACCGTGCAGGTCGGCCAGTTCGTCGCGGCCGGCACCCGGTTGATGAGCGTGGTGCCGGTGGACGCGCTGTACCTGAGCGCCAACTTCAAGGAAACCCAGGTCGGGCTGATGCGGCCGGGGCAGCCGGCGCGGATCGAGGTCGATGCGCTGTCCGGGGTGGAGCTGGACGGTGTGGTCGAGAGCATCGCCCCGGGCACCGGGTCGCAGTTCGCGCTGCTGCCGCCGGAGAACGCCACCGGCAACTTCACCAAGGTGGTGCAGCGGGTGCCGGTGCGGATCCGCCTCAAGGCCGGCGCCGAGGCGCGCAAGGTGCTGGTGCCGGGCATGTCGGTGACGGTGACGGTCGATACGCGAAGCGCCAAGGACGCCAAGGAGCGCGTGGAGGAAGAGGACGCGCAGGGCCAGGATACGGTCGCCCCGCGCGGGCGCACCCCGTGAGCGAAGCGGCCGCGGCGGCCGGCGCGCAGGCGCCGGGCAAGGCCGACACCGGGGCCTGGCTGGCGGTGGCCGCCGGCACCATCGGCTCGTTCATGGCGACGCTGGACATTTCCATCGTCAACGCCGCACTGCCGACCATCCAGGGCGAGGTCGGCGCCAGCGGCACCGAAGGCACCTGGATCTCGACCTCCTACCTGGTCGCCGAGATCGTGATGATCCCGCTGACCGGCTGGTTCGTGCGCACCCTCGGGCTGCGCAACTTCCTGCTGATCTGCGCGCTGCTGTTCACCTTCTTCTCGGTGGTGTGCGGGCTGTCCAGCAGCCTGACCATGATGATCCTCGGCCGGGTCGGCCAGGGCTTCGCCGGCGGCGCGCTGATCCCCACCGCGCTCACCATCGTCGCCACGCGCCTGCCGCCGGCGCAGCAGACCCTGGGCACGGCGCTGTTCGGCATGACCGTGATCCTGGGCCCGGTGATCGGGCCGCTGCTGGGCGGCTGGCTCACCGAGAACGTCAGCTGGCACTACGCGTTCTTCCTCAACGTGCCGGTCTGCGCCGGCCTGGTGGCGCTGCTGCTGCTCGGGCTGCCGCACGAGCGCATGTATCTGCGCGGGCTGCTCGACGCCGACTGGCTCGGCATCTTCGGCCTGACCGCCGGACTGGGCGCGCTGACCGTGGTGCTGGAAGAAGGCCAGCGCGAGCGCTGGTTCGAATCCACCGAGATCGTGCTGCTGAGCGTGGTGTCGCTGGTCGGCTTCATCGCCCTGGTCGGCTCGCAATTCCTCAGCCGGCAGCCGGTGATCCGCCTGTCGATCCTGCTGCAACGCAGTTTCGGCGCGGTGTTCGTGATGGTGATGGCGGTGGGCATGATCCTGTTCGGGGTCATGTACATGATCCCGCAGTTCCTGGCGGTGATCTCCGGCTACAACACCGAGCAGTCCGGCTACGTGGTGCTGCTGTCGGGCGTCCCCACGGTGCTGCTGATGCCGATGATGCCCAAGCTGCTGACCACGGTGGATGTGCGCGTGCTGGTGCTCGGCGGGTTGAGCTGCTTCGCCGCGGCCTGCTTCGTCAACATGCACCTCACCGCCGAGTCGGTGGGCATGCATTTCGTGGCCGGGCAGCTGCTGCAGGGCTGCGGGCTGGCGCTGGCGATGATGTCGCTCAACCAGGCGGCGATCTCCTCGGTGCCGCCGGACCTGGCCGGCGACGCCTCGGGCCTGTTCAATGCCGCGCGCAACATGGGCGGCTCGATCGGCCTGGCGCTGATCTCCACCTTCCAGGAGCGGCGCATGGTGTTCCATACGCAGATGCTCGGCAGCGGCACCACCGCCAATTCGCCGCTGGCGCAGGACTACCTGCACGGCATCGCCGCGCAACTGCAGTCGGTGTCCGGCGCCGGCGCGGCGATGCAGTCGCTGGCGCAACTGGCGCGGCTGGTGCAGCAGCAGGCCCTGGTGATGACCTACAACGATCTGTTCTGGATCTTCGGGGTGATCGTGGTCTGCACGATCCCGCTGGCGTTCCTGCTCAAGCCGCTGCCCAAGGGCGGCGCTCCGCTCGCGATGCATTGAGGATTCCATGGCCCTGCGTTTCTCCCGCGTTCTCGTCGCCGCCGCGCTGCCCTCGCTGCTGTCGGCCTGCATGCTCGGCCCGGACTACGTGAAGCCGCCGCCGGTGGCCGAGGCGGCGCTGGCGCAGCCGCGGCTGCACCGCGCCGATGCCACGGCCGCGGCCGCCGGCGTGGTGCCGGCACCGCCGCCGCAGCGCTGGTGGGACACCCTGCAGGATCCGCAGTTGACCATGCTGGTCGAGCAGGCCCTGCAGCACAGTCCCAACCTGCGGGTGGCGCAGGCGCGCCTGCGCGCCTCGCGCGCGCTGGTCGACCAGCGCCACGCCGAGCAGTTGCCCAGCGTCGGAGCGACGGCCGCCTATCTCAACGCGCGCGCGCCGGATGCGCTGACCGACCGCCTGGGCAGCATCGCCGCCGGCACCGGCCAGCCGGTGGAGATCGATCCGCGCGCGCAGCTCTACAGCGTCGGCATCGATGCCAGCTGGGAACTGGATTTCTTCGGCCGCCGCCGCCGCGCCAGCGAGGGCGCACTGGCCGATGCCCAGGCCGACGAGGCCGACCTGGCCGACACCCAGGTGCAGATTGCCGCCGAAGTGGGGCAGGCCTACCTGGGCTACCGCAGCACGCGTGCGCGCATGGCCGTGGCCCAGCGCAACCTGGAGGCTGCCCGGCAGACCCTGCAGCTGACCCGGCAGCGCCGCGAGCGCGGCGCCGACGCCGACCTGCAGGTGGAACGCGCGCAGGCGCAACTGCAGCAACAGGAAGCGGTACTCCCGGACCTGCAGGCGCAGGCGCAGGTGGCGCTGGACCAGTTGGCGCTGCTGATCGGCCGCGAGCCCGGCGCGCTCGATGCCGAACTGGCCGCCGACCGGCCGTTGCCGACGCTGCCGGCGACGGTGCCGGTGGACGATGCCGGCGCGCTGATCCGGCGGCGCCCGGACGTGCGCCGCGCCGAGCGCCAGCTGGCCGCCTCGTCGGCAAAGATCGGCGAAGCGCTGACCGCGTATTTCCCGCAGGTCACGCTGCTGGGAAATATCGGCATGGCCGCGACCTCGCCGGGCGATCTCGGCCGCGACGCCGTCAACAGCGTGGTGGCGCCGTTCCTGCGCTGGTCGATCTTCGATTTCGGCGGCACCCGTGCCAAGGTCGAGCAGGCCCGCGCCGGCAACGCCGCGCGGCTGGCCGCCTACGAAGGCACGGTGCTGGCCGCGCTGCAGGATGCCAACGGCGCCCTGGCGCGGTTCGGCGCCGCGCGCCAGCAGGCGCTGGCCGCGGACAAGGCCGCGGCCTCGGCCGATCGTTCCGCCGCGTTGCTGCAGCAACGCTATGCCGCCGGCGCCTCGTCGCTGATCGATGCGCTGGACGTGCAGCGCCAGCAGGCTTCCGCCCAGGACAGTGCACTGCAGGCGCATACCCAGGTGCTGCTGCGCTACGTGGCCTTGCAGAAGAGCCTGGGCCTGGGCTGGGCGGCACCGGAGGCGCCGGCGTCCGCGCCAGCGCCAGCCACGGCGCAGTAAGCGCGCGCCGCTTCTGCGAATCCCCAATCCCGACTCCCGAATCCCGCGCCGCCGCGCGGCGTGGCCGCCGCGGTATCGCCGACGCGGCGCCCACGGCTACACTGAGACTCACCGCGCCGTGGTCGCCGCCGCAGCGGCGCTCCGCACGACGGCGTGCTTCACGGGGAATCAGCGATGGCGTTGAGCGAAGCGAGAACCGACCATCTGCCGGCACCGCCGCCGGCCAAGGGTGCCGGCTATGTGTCCATCGCCGGTCTGCGTAAGGAATTCGACGGCTTCGTCGCGCTGGACGACATCGACCTGGATATCGGCCAGGGCGAGATCTTCGCGCTGCTGGGCGGTTCCGGCAGCGGCAAGTCGACGCTGCTGCGCTGCCTGGGTGGATTCGAGCAGCCCAGCCGCGGCCGCATCGTGCTCGACGGCCAGCCGCTGGATGGGCTGCCGCCGTACCAGCGCCCGCTCAACATGATGTTCCAGTCCTATGCGCTGTTCCCGCACATGAGCGTGGAGCAGAACATCGCCTTCGGGCTGAAGCAGGACGGCCTGTCGCGCAGCGCCATCGCCAGCCGTGTCGGCGAGATGCTGGAGCTGGTGCGGCTGGGCACGCTCGGCAAGCGCAAGCCGCACCAGCTCTCCGGCGGCCAGCAGCAGCGCGTGGCGCTGGCGCGCTCGCTGGCCAAGCGGCCGAAACTGCTGCTGCTGGACGAGCCGATGGGCGCGCTGGACAAGAAGCTGCGCTCGCAGATGCAACTGGAGCTGGTCTCCATCATCGAGACCTCGGGCGTGACCTGCGTGATGGTCACCCACGACCAGGAGGAGGCGATGACCATGGCTACGCGCATCGCGCTGATGGAGCAGGGCCGCATCCGCCAGGTCGGCACGCCGGGCGACATCTACGAGTCGCCGAACAGCCGTTTCGTCGCCGAGTTCATCGGCTCGGTGAACATGTTCGAGGGCCGCATCGGCGAGGACCATCCCGACCACGTGACCGTGCTGTGCCCGCAGTTCCCGGTGCCGATCTACATCAGCCACGGCATCACCGGCGTGGAAGGGCAGGAAGTGGCGTTCGCGGTGCGTCCGGAAAAGGTCTGGATCACCAAGGGCGAACCCGAGCAGACCTACAACAAGGCGCGCGGCACCATCGAGGACATCGCCTATTTCGGCAGCCACTCGATCTTCCACGTGCGTCTGCCCAGCGGCATCCGCGTGCAATCCAACTTCGCCAACCAGAAGCGCTGGGACAGCGAAGGCATGACCTGGGGCGACACGGTGTGGGTGTCGTGGGACGACAACGACGGCGTGGTGCTGACCGCATGAGCGCGCCCGTCGTCCCGGTGCCGCCGCAACCGACGCCACGGTTGCGCCTGCAGCAGCGCTTGCGCCTGGGCTCGCTGCCGGCGCTGCGCTGGCTGGTGATCGCCGCGCCGTACTTGTGGCTGCTGCTGTTCTTCGCGATCCCGTTCCTGATCGTGCTGCGCATCTCCTTCGCCGAACAGGCGATCCGCAGCCCGCCGTACAGCGAACTGCTGCAGGTCCGCGACGGCGTGCTGACGCTGAAGCTGACCCTGCAGAACTACCTGGCGCTGTTGCGCGACCACCAGTACATCGAAGCCTACTGGGGCTCGATCAAGATCGCCGGCATCTCCACCGCGCTGACCCTGCTGATCGGTTACCCGATGGCCTACGCGATCGCGCGGCTGTCGCCGTCGGCGCGAAACATCGCGATGATGCTGGTGGTGCTGCCGTCGTGGACCTCGTTCCTGATCCGCGTCTACGCCTGGATCGGCATCCTCGACAGCAACGGCGTGCTCAACCGGGCGCTGCTGGCGCTGGGCCTGATCGATGCGCCGCTGCACATCCTCTACACCCCGGTCGCCGCCTACATCGGCATCGTCTACTGCTATCTGCCGTTCATGGTGCTGCCGCTGTACGCGACCCTGGTCAAGCTCGACCAGCGCCTGCTCGAGGCCGCCTACGATCTCGGCGCGCCGCCGTGGAAGGCGTTCCTGACCGTGACCCTGCCGCTGTCGCGGCCGGGCATCGTCGCCGGCTGCATGCTGGTGATGATCCCGGCGGTGGGCGAGTTCGTGATCCCGGAGATGCTCGGCGGCCCGGACACGCTGATGATCGGCCGGGTGCTGTGGGGCGAGTTCTTCAACAACCGCGACTGGCCGACCGCTTCGGCGGTGGCGATCGCGATGCTGGCGCTGCTGATGGTGCCGATCCTGATCTTCAACCGCTACCAGCAGCGCCAGCTCGAAGGCGGTCAGGCATGAGCGGCGCGCGCGGCGGCATGGGCAGGGTATTGCGCTGGACGGTGCTGGGCGCCGGCTTCGCCTTCCTGTACCTGCCGATCCTGCTGTTGATGGTGTATTCGTTCAACGCCTCCAAGCTGGCGACGGTGTGGGCCGGCTTCTCCACCAAGTGGTACGGCGAACTGCTGCGCGACCGGCAGATCCTGCAGGCGGCGTGGATCAGCCTGAAGGTGGCGTTCTGGACCGCTACCGCGTCGATGGTGCTCGGCACGCTGGCGGCGATGGCGATGACCCGCTTCCGCCGCTTCCCCAGCAAGAGCCTGTTCGGCGCGCTGGTGACCGCGCCGCTGGTGATGCCGGAGGTGATCATCGGCCTGTCGATCATGATGATGCTGGTATCGATGGGCGGCGTGCTCGGCATCCCGCCCAAGGGCGTGATGGCGATCTGGGCCGCGCATGTCACCTTCACCCTGTCCTTCGTCACCGTGGTGGTGTCCTCGCGCCTGCAGGAACTGGACCGCTCGCTGGAAGAGGCGGCGATGGACCTGGGCGCCAACCGGCTCAAGGTGTTCTTCCTGATCACCGTGCCGATCATCGCCCCGGCGCTGGTGTCGGGCTGGCTGCTGGCGTTCACCCTGTCGCTGGACGACGTGGTGATCGCCAACTTCGTCGCCGGCCCGGATTCGACCACGTTGCCGATGACCGTGTTCTCGTCGGTGCGCATGGGCCTGAAGCCCAAGATCAATGCGCTGGCCACGCTGATGGTGCTGGCGGTGTCGATCGCCGCCGTCGTCGGCTGGTGGCTGATGGCGCGCAGCGAGAAGCGCCGCCAGCGCGACATGCAGTTGGCGCAACAGCAGGGGGGATGATGTGCGCTGCTTTTCCGTGGAGCGGCGTCAGCCGCGACACGCATTGCCGGTAAGGCCTGTCGCGGCTTAAGCCGCTCCCACAGGATCTTGCGGCGGGCTTGCCTGGTGCACTGTGGGAGGGACTCCAGTCCCGACGCATTGCGCCATCGGAAAGCACGGCGCGTCGCTCCTGGCTGCTGCATGACAGTCGACTCACACAGGCCACGCGGAACACTGTGAGCCATCGCGCTGTATGGCATCGCCACGTCGCCGCAACGTCCACGGCGCTAGGCTGGCCGGACACTTTTCCAGGAGTCCGCGCGATGCCTTACGACACCGTCAATCCGGCCAATGGCCAGGTCGAATACAGTCTCGAGCTGATGGATGCCGCCGCCGTCGAACAGCGCCTGGCCGCTGCGGCGCAGGCGTTCCCGGGCTGGGCGGCGACGCCGCTGGAGCAGCGCGGCGCGCTGCTGCGCAAGGTCGGTGCGCAGTTGCGCGAACAGCGCGACGCGATCCAGCGGGTGATGACCGCGGAAATGGGCAAGCTGCGCAAGGAGGCGCTGGCCGAACTCGACAAGTGCGCCGCCGCCTGCGACTACTACGCCGAGCATTCGGCGGACTACCTGCGCGAGCAGGCGGTGGCCACCGATGCGCAGCGCAGCTACGTGCGCTACGAGCCGCTGGGCTGCGTGCTGGCGGTGATGCCGTGGAACTTCCCGATCTGGCAGGTGTTCCGCTTCCTGGCGCCGGCGCTGATGGCCGGCAACGTCGCCCTGCTCAAGCACGCCAGCAACGTGCCGCGCTGCGCCGACGCGATCCGCAAGGTGCTGGCCGACGCCGGCGTGCCGGACGGGGTGTTCGACGTGCTGCACATCGACAACGACCAGGCCGCCGAGGTGTTGCGCGATGCGCGCGTGGCCGCGGTCACCCTGACCGGCAGCGAGCGCGCCGGCCGCTCCATCGCCGCCAATGCCGGTGGGCAGCTGAAGAAGTGCGTGATGGAGCTGGGCGGCAGCGACGCCTTCGTGGTGCTGGACGACGCCGACCTGGACGCCGCCGTGGCCGCGGCGGTGAAGTCGCGCTTCGACAACGCCGGGCAGACCTGCATCGCGGCCAAGCGTTTCGTGGTGGTGGAGGCGATCGCCGACGAATTCGTGCGCCGCTTCGTCGCCGCCGCGGCCGAGCGTCGCCTCGGCGACCCGCAGGACGAGGCGACCACGCTGGCGCCGATGGCGCGCCAGGACCTGCGCGACGAACTGCACAAGCAGGTGCAGGCCAGCATCGCCAAGGGGGCAACGCCGCTGCTCGGTTGCGAACCCGAGCGCGGCAGCCACGCCGGCTATCCGGCGTCGATCCTCGACCAGGTGGCGCCAGGCATGCCGGCCTACGACGAGGAACTGTTCGGCCCGGTCGCGGCGATCCTGCGCGTGGCCGACGAAGCCGAGGCGGTGCGCGTGGCCAACGACACCACCTTCGGCCTCGGCGGCAGCGTCTGGACCCGTGATCGCGCCCGCGGCGAACGCGTGGCCTGCCAGCTGCAGTGCGGCGCCGCCTTCGTCAACGCCATCGTCAAGAGCGACGTGCGCCTGCCGTTCGGCGGCATCAAGCGCTCCGGCTTCGGCCGCGAACTGGCCGAGCATGGCATCCATGAGTTCATGAACATCAAGTCGGTGTATGTGGCGTAAGGCAGGGAATTGGGAGTAGGGAATGGGGAATGGGAAAAGCGGCGGCGCCCGATGGGCGCCGTCTGTCACGGATGATTGCTGCACGCCGATGGTTACAGCACTGCCTCACGTGAGCGGCGCGCTGTCCATTCCCGATTCCCGTTTCCCCATTCCCGCCGCCGCGACGCGGCGGCTCACAACCACCTCGCCCGCTTGAACGCCACATACAGCGCCACGCATACCGCGGCGACGCCGCCGACCATCAGCGGGTAGGCCCAGGGCCATTCCAGTTCCGGCATCTGCTTGAAGTTCATGCCGTACCAGCTGGTGATCAGGGTCGGGGCGGCGAGCAGGGCGGCCCAGGCGCCGAGGCGCTTGACCGTCTCGCCCTGGGCCAGGGTGACCAGCGACAGGTTCACGCTCAGCGCGGTGCCCAGCATTTCGCGCAGGGTGTCGATGGCGTCGTTGGTGCGCACCGCATGGTCGAGCACGTCACGCACGTACAGCCGCACTTCCTCGGCGATCAGCGGGCCGGGGTGGCGCTTGAGGTGCGCCAGCACGTCCTGCAGCGGCGCCACCGCCAGACGCATCTGGTTGAGTTCGCGCTTGAGTTCGTACAGGCGGATCGCGGTGTCGCGCCGATACGACTCGGCGAAGATGTCGGCCTCCAGCCGTTCCAGGCTCTGCCGGAAGGCGTCGAGGATCGGCTGGTAGTTGTCCACCACATAGTCCAGCACCGCGTACAGCGCGTAGGACGGGCCCAGTTTCATCAGCGAGGCCTCGCGTTCCAGCCGCTCGCGCACCGGCGCGTAGGGCAGCGAGGCGCCGTGGCGCACGGTCAGCAGGAAGCGCGCGCCGAGGAAGGCGTGGGTTTCGCCGTAGACGATGCGTTCGTCGATCACCTGCGCGGTGTGCACCGCCAGGAACAGCGAGTTGCCGAAGGCCTCGACCTTCGGCCGCTGGTGCGCCTTGCGGGTGTCCTCGATCGCCAGTTCGTGCAGCTGGAACTCCTCCTTGAGCTGCTGCAGCACCGCGTCGCCGGGTTCGTACATGCCGACCCAGACGAAGCCGTCGTCGTGGCCGGCCAGCACGTCGCTGATCTGCTCCAGGGCGATGTCGTGGCGGCGGCCGTGGCCGTCGTAGTGCACGCAGTTGATGACGCAGGCGGGATTGGCGGTCGCGGAGGCCATGGCGGGAGTGGGTTCGGCGGAGGCGCGCGTGGCGAGTGGCGCGACGGTATCAGGGCTGCGGGCGAGGGCGGGTGAGCGCCCAGGCCAGCGCCGCGTGCACCGGCAGCAGCAATGCGATCCATTGCAGGTTGAATTGCGGCTGCAGCATCGACAGCCAATGGATCAGCAGCGCGGCGCCGGCCAGCGCCACCACCAGCCACAGCAGCACGTCGAACCAGCGTCCGGGGCGGCGCCCGCGCAGCACGGCAATGCCGCCGACCAGCAGCGGCAGGCACAGCGGATCCAGCAGCAGCAGGTTGCGGTTGCCCCAGGCGGCACGATGCTCGCTGAAGCCCCACAGGTACAGCAGGACCGCGCCGCCGAGCGCGCACAGCAGCCAGAACGGCAGCGCCAGCGCGGCCAGCCAGCGCGGGCGGCGGCCCAGCGCCAGCACCCCCGCCGCCGCGACCAGCCCGACCAGCAGCCACGGCCACCAGTGCCGCAGCTGTTCCGGCGGCTCCGGCGGCAGCCGCTGCGGCAGCAACTGCTGGCGCGTCTGCACCAGCGGGCGGCCTTCGCTGTTGCGCACCTCGCTCAGGCTCTCGGCCAGGCGCATCGGCACGAACGCCTCTTCCCAGCGCGACAGCGGTTTGTCGGCGTACGGGCCCAGGCCCAGGTCGAAGCCCAGCCACATCCACGGTGCCGGCGAGGCCAGGCGCACCGATTCGCTGCGGTAGGTATTGCCGCGCGAGCGGCCCGACAGTTGCGCGTGCAGCGCGCCGCCCATGGCCCGGTCCAGCGCGTCGCGGACCATCGTGGCGCAGTTGGCGGTGTAGTAGTCGTAGCGGTAGCGCGCGTTCTCCGGGCGCGCGCGCCAGGCCAGCGCCTGCTGCAGCGCGCGTGCCTGCGCCGGGGCAAGGTCCAGCCACTGGATGTCGACGCCGCGGCCGGCTTCGCGGTATTGCTCCAGATCCTCCTGCAGCGGCAGCGCGACCAGGTAGTAGCGCATGTCGCCGGCGGCGAAGCGGCCGACGAAGCCCGGTTCGCTGGGGTCGAAGAAACCGAAGTTGTACGAGGTGGCCTGGCCCGTGCGCGGGTCGAGCACCACGATGGCGTCGTGGCCGAAGCGCTCGAAGAACACTTCGCCGGGCTGCATCGTGGCCACGCCGATGCGCGGCGCCGGGTCGCTGGCGTCGGCGGTCGCAGCCGCGTCGGGCGCTGCGGGCGCCGCTGCGGCCAGCGGCGGCGGTGCCGCCGGATCCGCAGGCGCGGTCTGCGCGAAGGCCAGCCCGGTCCACAGGGCCAGCAGCATTCCCAGCCAGCAGGCCGCGCGCATGCGCGGCACGCGGTGCGTGCTCAAGCGCCGTCCTGCGCGGGAGGCGGCAGGATGGTGACGTGGAACGCCTGCACCCGGCGCGCGTCGGCCTTCGCCACACGGAACGCGAATCGGCCCAGGGTCAGTTCCTCGCCGGTCTCGGGCAGGTGCCCGATCGCCTCGGTGACCAATCCACCGACGGTGTCGTAGTCGTCGTCGGGGAAGTCGGCGCCGAAGCGCTCGTTGAAATCCTCGATCGGGGTCAGCGCATCCACCACGTACTGGCCGTCGGCCTGTGCGGCGATCAGCGAGGCCTCGTCCTCGGCGTCGTCGTGCTCGTCGTCGATGTCGCCGACGATCTGCTCCAGCACGTCCTCGATGGTCACCAGCCCGGCCACGCCGCCGTACTCGTCGACCACGATCGCCATGTGGTTGCGCGAGAGCCGGAACTCCTTGAGCAGCACGTTGAGCTTCTTCGACTCGGGAATCAGCACCGCCGGGCGCAGCAGTTCGCGCACCGTGCCGGGACCGTGGTCGGCGACCACGCCGCGCAGCAGGTCCTTGGCCAGCAGGATGCCGAGGATGTCGTCCTTGTTCTCGCCATGCACCGGGAAGCGCGAGTGGCCGGATTCGACCACCTGCTTCATCAGGTCGAGGAAGCGCGACTCCACCGGCAGCGACACCATCTGCGCGCGCGAGACCATCACGTCGCCGACGGTGAGTTCGGAGACCGACAGCGCGCCCTCCATCATGCGCAGCGTGTCGGCGGCGATCAGGCCATCGTGCTGCGCGTCGCGCAGCACCTCGACCAGATCGTCGCGGGTGTGCGGGTCGCCGGAGAACACCGAGGTCAGGCGTTCCAGCCAGCCGCGACGTTTTTCGTGGGATTCCGGGGAGGTACTACTCGGTCCGTCTTCTGACATGTTCTGTGGGTAGGCGCCCGGTCGAACGGGCGGTAGCCGCAAGTCTAGCAGGGCGCTCGCGACAGCATCGCGACGTCGGCCGCCGGTGCCGGCGGCCCGCCGGCGCGGGTTCAGCCGCCCTTGGCCGGCGTGTGCAGCGCGTCCGGTGCCGGTGCCGCGCCCGGCTCCTCGGGCAGGTCCAGGCTGTAGCTGCAGCCGGCCAGGGTCTTGCCGGGATGCGATTTCACCGTGGACACGCTGAGGATGATCGACTCGATCATCGGCTCGCCGGTCTTGGGATCGTGGACGTCGCGGCTGAGCACTTCGCGGCCGAACATGGCCTTCTCCGGTGTGTCCACCGCCGCTTCCAGATTCAGGCGCTTGGCCAGCGGCCGCGGGTCGGGCAGGTCCAGGATCGCCATCACGCTGGCGCCGGAGAAGGCGATGCGCTCGCTGCTGTAGCCGAACACCTGGATCGGCCTGGTCAGCGCGTACTCGGTCATGAACAGGTTGGACTGCGGCAGCGGCCGCCAGCCGTGCGCGACCGCCTTCAGCGGATCGGCCAGCAGCGGCGCCAGTGCGGTGAAGTCGGCCACGTGCTGGCGGCATTCCAGCAGCGCCGGCAGGTCGATGGCCGGATCAGTCGCAGCAGCGGCGGAAGGCGCAGCAGGTGCGGCGAGCGCCGCGGGGACGGCGCAGGCGAGCGCGAACAGGACGAGCGAATGACGGATCAACGCACGGAACCTCGAAGAAAAGCGGGGCTGCGGCGATCGCCGCGCGGCCACGTTACCCTCGGCGCCTGCGCTTGACCAGCGCGGGACGACACCGGGGTCGAGACGCTGCTGTGGTCTCGCCTTTGCGAGGGTGTTGCCGCAGCGTCGCAACGGCGCTTTCGTCCATTCCAGATGGGCAGCGTGCGGCTGGTATTGGCAAGGCAGGACGGACGAGCCCGATTACCTAGCCGAGGAATTCGGTTCGGATACGTTGGTCGAGCGCCGCGCCTGCCGCAGCCATTGCCATGCGTTAGGCAGGGTCAGCAATCCGGCGACGAGGAACAGCAGCGACAACGCCAGCAGTGTGTTGTTGGCATCGACATGCCGGCGCAGGCCGGACAGGCACTGCCACGCCGCGAACGCCAGCGGGCACAACAGGGCCACGCGTCCGGCGCGCACCGGGATGCGGATTGGTTCTGCGCCTGTGCGGTGCCGGCTCTGGTACAGCCAGCGCCAGGCGCTCGGGGTGGTCGCGAGCACCAGCAGGGTCAACAGGCCCAATGCTGCCTGATTGGGCGCGGAAAGGACGCCGCTGCCGCCGAACGTGGGCGCCGGCCGGATCAGGCCGAGGTAGACGTGGCAGCACAGGGCGATCGTCCAGACCAAGGCGGCGATGCCGTGACGGCGCTGCGACGCGCTTGCCTGTCGGGATTGCGGGGCGGTGGGTGCATCCATGCGTGGCGATCTCCTGCGGAAGACCAGAAGAGTGCCGTGTCGGCGTCGCTGGATCAACGCTCGCCAGCGTAGGGGTCGGAGACGCCGAGGTCGGCCAGGATCTCGCGCTCCAGTTGCTCCATCGCCTCGGCTTCCTTGTCGTCCTCGTGGTCCCAGCCGAGCAGGTGCAGCACGCCGTGTACGGTCAGGTGCGCGTAGTGCGCGTTGAGCGGCTTGTCCTGCTCGGCGGCCTCGCGCGCCACCACCGGTGCGCAGATCACCAGATCGCCGAGCAGCGGCAGCTTGACGCCCTTCGGCAACCCCTCGGGCAGTTCGGCCGGGAAGCTGAGCACGTTGGTGGCGTAGTCCTTGCCGCGGTAGTGCTGGTTGAGGGCGCGGCCTTCGCGGTCGTCGACCAGACGGATCGCCAGGTCGGCCTCGCGGATGCGGCCCTTCAGTGCCGCGGCGACCCACTTGCGGAAGCTCGGCGCCGCCGGCAGCCCGGCGCGGGGCAGGGCGTAGCTGACGCCGACATCGAGACGGACGGGACCTTTGGTCATGGCGGAACGGCCGGGTGCTGCGGTGGGAGCCACAGTATCGCGCTAACGCGCGCTCAGGGCGACGCCCAGTCGCCGGCGTCGTAGGCGATCTCGATCACGGCGGCATTGCCTGCCGCGCGGTCGATGCCAGCGTCTGCGGCGGATTTGCTGCAGTTGAAGCCCTGGTAGAGGGTGCTCTGGCGGACGAGCTGCAGTGCCGCCTGTTCCGGCTTGCCGTTCGGGTCGATCTGGATGGTCGGTGTCGCGCAGCCGCCGACATTGGTCACCTGGATGGCGGGCACAAGCGCGCGCGCCGCCTGGTCGGCGAGGGTGTCGAAGGCATCCGGTCCGATGTCCTGCGCAGCGGCCGACACGCGCACCTTGAAGTAGTAGAGCTGTTTGTAGAACAGATAGCCGTTGGAGCGGGCCGGTGCATCCTCCGGGTCGAGGCGCAGTTCCATCCGCAGCTTTTCTCCGGGCACACGTTGGGCCTCGGCGATCGCCGCGACCAGCGCCTTGTCCAGGGCGCTGGCGGCCTTCGGCGCCGGTTCGACGACGATGCCCAGCTCGAATCGTTGCGCGCCCAGTTCGTGCAGTTCCGCGTAGGTGCCGCCGGAGACCGCTGCGGCCAGATCGGCACGGAAGCCCGCCATGCCGTCGGCGATGGCCCGCGCCGATTCCTTTTGTCCGGCGGGATAGACGAACACGTTGATGGTCAGTTCCGGATGGTCTTTCAGCACGTAGAGGAAGCCGGCACCGGCGGCCTTGGCGGCCGGGTCGTACTTGCTGCTGCGCAGGCTGAAGTCGCCCACGGTGCCGGGAGCGACCACGTAGCTGGTTTCGACGAAGGGCCGCGCGGGCGTTGCTGCTGGCGGCGCGGCCGTGGCGGCAGCCGCTGGCGCGGCGCAAGTGGCCAGGATCGGCCAGAGCAGACAGGCGAACGACGACGATCACTGGAACATGGCACCTCCCCGTGCACGGCAGCAGCATCGCAGTGTACGTCGGTCACTGCCGCGTGGTGCGTGCGGTCGCTACGGAGTGCCGCGACAGGCGCGCAGCAGCAGGCTCAAGTCACGCATGCGACCAGGAACAGCAGCGGGGTCTTTTCGTCGTCGACGCGGTAGGCCAGGCTGCCCATCGGGCCTCGCTGGCATTGCGTATTGTCGCGCCGGATGTCCACCGTGGCGGCGAAGCGCCCCGACGCGGGCAGCCACACCGCGGCCTGGCCGTGTTCGAGCAGTTGGCCGACGAGGTAGAGGCTGTCCGCTGGCACCTTTGCGTAGGCCAGCGCATTGCAGCCGAAGCGGTCGCGCGTCACGCCGGCGCCTTCGGCCGCATCCAGCAGCGCCTGCGCCCTGGTGCCGGCGATCCAGGCCAGGCGTTGCGCTTCGTTGCCGTGCGGCGCAGTCGGCGAAGTACGGGCGATCGCCGCGGCGCGCTCGAGCACATCGCGCTGCAGGCCGATGCTCGCGGTGTCCTGCACGATCGACACGCACGGCGCGGTCAGCGATTGCGCCAGGGCGACGCGCTGCGGCGCCGGATCCTGCGCTGGCGTCTGCTCAGGCGTGCGGCCGCCGGCACTGCCGGCCAGGCCGAGCAGCGTTCCCAGCAGCGCCGGCCAGTGCCGGATCATGCGGACGGGCCGCTGGCGCGGTCGACCACGTCGCGCTTCTCGTAGGCGTTGACGATGCGCGCCACCAGCGGATGCCGGACCACGTCGCGCGCCTCGAAGAAGGTGAAGCTGACTCCGTCCACCTCGTGCAGCACTTCGACGGCATCGCGCAGGCCGGACTTGACGTGCTTGGGCAGGTCGATCTGGGTCAGGTCGCCGGTGACCACCGCGGTGCTGCCGAAGCCGAGGCGGGTCAGGAACATCTTCATCTGCTCGATGGTGGTGTTCTGCGCCTCGTCCAGGATCACGTAGGCGTCGTTGAGGGTGCGTCCGCGCATGTACGCCAGCGGCGCGATCTCGATGACGTTCTTCTCCAGCAGCTTGACCACCTTCTCCACGCCCAGCATCTCGTACAGCGCGTCGTACAGCGGGCGCAGGTAGGGGTCGACCTTCTGGGTGAGGTCGCCCGGCAGAAAGCCCAGCTTCTCGCCGGCCTCCACTGCCGGGCGCACCAGGATCAGCCGCTGTACCCGCGATTCGTTCAGCGCTTCCACCGCGCTGGCCACGGCCAGGAAGGTCTTGCCGGTGCCGGCCGGGCCGATGCCGAAGTTGATGTCGTGGGTGGCGATCTGGTGCAGGTACTTGGCCTGGTTGGCGCCGCGGCCGCGCACGGTGCCGCGCCTGACCTTGATCGCCACGTCCTGCGGCTGGTACGCGCGCTGCGTCACCTGGTCGACGTTGGACTGGTTGAGCCGCAGGTGGATTTCCTGGTCGTCGAAGGCGACGTGGTCGGCCTCGGCGTACAGTGCCTGCAGCAGTCGCTCGGCCGCCGCCACCGCCGGCTCCGGCCCGGTCACCCGGTACACGTTGCCGCGGTTGGAGATCTCCACGCCCAGGCGCAGTTCGATCTGCCGCAGGTGCGCATCGAACGGGCCGGCCAGGTTGGCCAGGCGCTCGGTGTCGGCGGGATCCAGGGTGAAGTCGCGTTGCGCGGGGGTGGTCATGGCGGGCGCGCGCCGCCAGCGGCGACGTCGAAAAAAAGAGGGGCGCAAAGGGTAGCGCGCGGCGCGTAGCCGGGCCAGTGAAGGGCGCGCGGCGGCGACGTCGGCGTCGGCCCGCCGGTGCGGTCGAGGTACGCCTTGCGGATCTGCAGGCGCACGTGCCCCGCCACCGCCCGGACCTGCGCGCCGCGGCAATGGCAACGTTGTCCACAATGCATGTGGATCGATTGTCCAAAAGCCTGTGGACAACCGCGCGAACGCCTTGCCACGCAAGGCGCCGCCCTGTGCTGGCGAAAAAATCGCACCCGTGCGGCCGGCGATGCATCCGTGGCAACGGCGTTCGTCTTTTCCGGGATCGGTTATGACGTGCCTTGGCGGCGATCACCATCGCCAGCGCCGTCTAAACACCGCGCGTCGCGCGCCTGCATCCAGGCGTCCGCAATCGCGCGTGCACCGGCGGGGTCGTCCACGACCAGGATCAGGTGCCCGTGGTGGTCGCTGTACTGCACGGCGATGTTGATGCCGGCGGCGCCGAGCATGCCGGTCAGCAGGCCGAGCTGTCCCGGCGTGTCCTGGTCCAGGCGCAGGCTCACCACCGGGTGTTCGGCGGCCACGTGGAAACCGTGCGCGCGCAAGGTCTCGCTTGCCGGTGCGGCGGCATCGAACAGGAAGTGCGCGACCGCGCGCCCGTCCACGCGCCACACGCCGCCGCCTTCGATGCTGATGCCGGCCGCGCCGAGTGCCTGGGCCATGGCGGACAGGGCACAGGGGCGGTCTTCGAGGTGGATTTCGACGTCCTTCATCGCGCGGCCTCCGGCGGCTCGCCCGGGCGCACGATCGTCGCCTCGCAACGCACCGGCATGGCGCAGCTGTTGGCGATGAAGCACTGCGCGTGGGCCTGTGCGTGCAAGGACTGTGCGCGGTGCGCGTCGCTGTCCGTCGCGATGGTAACGCGCGGCGCCAGCGCCACCTCGCGAAAGCGTCCGCCGTGGCCGGGGCGCATCTCCAGCCAGCCCTGGGCCTGGTCCTCGTAGGCCAGCACCTGGATGCCGGCATGCGCGCACAGGGCCAGATAGGTGAGCATGTGGCAGGCGGCGAGAGCGCCGACGAACAGATCTTCCGGATTGTGCAGCGCCGGGTCGCCGAGGAAGAGCGGGTCGGCGCTGCCGGTCAGCGTGGGTTTGCCGGGAACGGTCAACGCGTAATCGCGACCGTAGTCGCTGTAGTCGACGGTGCCGCCGCCGCGGTTGCCGATCCAGTGCAAGTGCGATGTGTAGTGGTGCAGCGTGTCGGTCATGCGTCTGCCTCGTGTGGGGAGCAGGCAAGGTAGGCGCCAGCGTGGCGGCATGCTTCGTCTAGAATCGAAGCATGAGCGAGGACACCCTGCTTGCACGTGCCGCCTTTCTGCTCGGCGACCCGGCGCGCAGTCGCATGCTGGCGGCGTTGATGAGCGGACAGGCGCGCACTGCCAGCGAACTGGCGCTGGACGGCGCGGTGGCGCCGTCGACTGCGAGCCGGCACTTGTCGCAACTGGTCGACGCCGGCTTGCTCGCGGTGGCGCGCCAAGGGCGACACCGCTATTTCCGTCTGGCCGGCGCAGACGTCGCCGCGGCGGTGGAGGCGATGATGGGACTGGCGCCGCCGCCGATGACGCGGCGGGTCGGCCCGGCGGATCCCGGTCTGCGCCGGGCGCGGGTGTGCTACGACCACCTTGCCGGCGAACTGGCGATCCGCTGGCGCCAACAGATGGAAGCGCGCGGGCATCTGCTGTGCAGCGACGGCATGGCCTTGAGCGCATCCGGCGCCGCCTGGTGCGCGGCGATCGGCATCGACGTGGCGGCGCTGCGTGCGTCGCGGCGGCCGCTGTGCCGGCCGTGCCTGGACTGGAGCGAGCGCCGCGACCACGTTGCCGGTGCGCTGGGCAGTGCCGTGCTCCGGTATCTCTTCGACACCGGCCTGGCCCGGCGCGTGCCGGATTCGCGGGCGGTGCAGATCGGCCCGCGCGGCGAGCGTTTCCTCAGCGCGCTCGACTAGCGCGCGCCCGGCGCCGCTCAGGCCGCGGCGTCGTCCTCGGCCAGGCGCAGGCGGCCGCGCAGCGAATTGCTCAGCGCCTCGGTGATCGTCACCTCGACGAACTGGCCGATCAGGCGCGGGTGGCCGGGAAAGTTCACAGAGCGCATGTTCTCGGTCTTGCCGGTCAGTTCGGCCGGGTTCTTCTTCGACGGCCCTTCCACCAGCACGGTCTGCACGCTGCCGATCATCCCCTGCGAGATCTGCTGCGCATGCGCGTTGATGTGCGCCTGCAGCCGCGCCAGCCGCGCGTGCTTGACCGCCTCGGGCGTGTCGTCTTCCAGGTCGGCGGCGGGCGTGCCCGGGCGCCGCGAGTAGATGAAGGAGAAGCTCTGGTCGAAGCCCACGTCCTCGATGAGCTTCATGGTCTTGTCGAAGTCGGCGTCGCTCTCGCCGGGAAAACCGACGATGAAATCCGAGCTGATCGAGATGTCAGGACGCACCGCGCGCAGCTTGCGGATCTTCTGCTTGAATTCCAGCGCGGTGTAGCCGCGCTTCATCGCGCTGAGGATGCGGTCGCTGCCGGCCTGTACCGGTAGGTGCAGGTAGTTGGCCAGCTGCGGCACGTCGCGGTAGGCCTCCACCAGCGAGTCGCTGAATTCCAGCGGATGCGAGGTGGTGAAGCGGATGCGGCCGATGCCCTCGATCTGCGCGATGCTGCGGATCAGCAGGCCCAGGTCGGCGACCTGCGCTTCCTCGACGGCCTCGGCGTCGGCGTAGGGGCCGCGGTAGGCGTTGACGTTCTGGCCGAGCAGGTTGATCTCGCGCACGCCTTGCGCGGCGAGTTGTGCCACTTCCACCAGCACGTCCTCGAACGGGCGGCTGATCTCCTCGCCGCGGGTGTAGGGCACCACGCAGAACGAGCAGTATTTGGAGCAGCCTTCCATGATCGACACGAAGGCTGAAGGACCTTCGGCGCGCGGCTCCGGCAGGCGATCGAACTTCTCGACCTCGGGGAAGCTGATGTCCACCTGCGACTTGCCCGATTCGCGGCGCGCGCGGATCAGTTCCGGCAGCCGGTGCAGGGTCTGCGGGCCGAACACCAGGTCCACGTAGGGCGCGCGCTTCACGATCGCCTCGCCTTCCTGCGAGGCCACGCAGCCGCCGACGCCGATGATCACCGGCTTGCCGCCGGCCTTCAGCGCCTTCCAGCGGCCGAGCTGGCTGAATACCTTCTCCTGCGCCTTCTCGCGGATCGAGCAGGTGTTGACCAGGACCACGTCCGCTTCTTCGGGGTTGTCGGTCAGCTCCAGGCCCTCGGACGCGGCGAGCACGTCGGCCATCTTGGCCGAGTCGTACTCGTTCATCTGGCAACCGTGGGTCTTGATGTACAGCTTGCCGCGCACCGGCGCGGGTGCGGCGGCGGTGCCGGCGGAGGGCAGGGGATGCAGGACAGTCCCGGGCATGGCGCTTAATCCAGGCGGGTGGAAAGGAAGCCGGCTAGTTTACCCCTGCCTGCGCGCCAGCGCAGGACGCTAGCCCGCGGCGGCATCCACCGCCAGCGCGCGCTGCACCGCCGGCCGCGCCGCCATGCGCGCGGCGTAGGCGCGGGTCGGCGCCGGCGGGTCGAGCAGGCCGAACGCCAGCATCCAGCCCAGCGCGCTGCCCCACAGCACGTCGGCGGCGCTGCAGCGCGCGCCGAGCAGGTAATCGCCGCGCGCCAGTTGCGCGTCCACCACCGCCAGCACGGTATCGCAGTCGGCATAGGGCGACATCGCCCGCGGTGGCGGCTCGCGCTTGAGCGCGCGGTCGACCAGGGCCGGCTCGAAGCAGGCGCCGTAGAACGCCAGCCAACGCAGGTAGGGGCCGCGCAGCGGGTCGCCGATCGGCGGTGCCAGCCCGGCCTCGGGATACAGGTCGGCCAGGTAGGGGTAGATCGCGCCCTGCTCGGTCACCACCGCGCCGGCGTGCACGATCGCCGGCACCTTGCCCATCGGGTTGATCGCCAGGTAGTCCGGCGCCAGTTGCGCCTGCCGGTCGAAGTCGATGCGCTCGATGGCGTAGTCGGCGCCCAGCTCCTCGAGCAGGATCAGCACGCCGCGCGAGCGCGAATGCGGGTTGTGGAACAGGGTGATGTGGCGGTCGCTGGTCATGGGCGGCTCCTGGCTGGTCGGTGCGAACACCCTAGACCCCATTGCGGACAGATCCTGTCCGCAATAGCGTGCGCCGATGTCATCGCCCGCCGCCCGCCTGTTGCGCCTGGTCGCCCTGCTGCAGACCCGCCGGCTGTGGTCCGGCGCCGAGCTGGCCGCGCGGCTCGGCGTGGACCGGCGCAGCCTGCGCCGCGACGTGGAGCGGCTGCGCGCGCTGGGCTACGCCGTGGAGGCCACGGCCGGGATCGGCGGCGGGTACCGGCTGGCGGCCGGCGCACAGATGCTGCCGCTGCTGTTCGAGGAGGACGAGGCGGTGGCGGTCGCGGTGGCATTACGCGCCGCCTGCGCCAGCATGGCCGGCCTGGAGGACACCGCGGTGCGGGTGCTGGCCAAGCTCGAACCGCTGCTGCCGACGCGGGTGCGGCAGCGCGCCGAGGCCTTGCAGGGCGCGACCCTGGCGCTGGGCCAGGACCCGCTACGGCCGGACACGCGGGTACTGATCGGGGGCGCCAGCGCCTGCCGCGACCGGCGCCTGCTCGGCTTCGCCTACCGCGACCATTCCGGGCGCGCCAGCGAGCGGCTGGTCGAGCCCCTGCGCCTGGTCAACGCCGGCCGCCGCTGGTACCTGCTGGCCTGGGACCGCGATCGTGCCGACTGGCGCACCTTCCGCGCCGAACGCATCCTGCCGCCCCTGCGGCTCGGCGCGGCGGTGGCGTTGCGCCTGCCGCCGCAGGAACCGGCGGCCATGGTCGACGCGGCGATCCGCTACAGCCCGCAGGCGATGGGTTTCGCCCTCAGTGTGCGGCTGCGTGGCAGCGCCGCCGAGCTGGGGGCGCGCATTCCACTGTGGTGCGGCACTCTGCAGGACGAGGCCGAAGGCCACTGCCGGCTGTCGCTGCTGGCCGACGCCGTGCCGTGGCTGGCGGCGCAATTGCTGACCATCGGCGTGCCGTTCGCAGGTCTGGAGGCCACGGCCGAGGTGCGGACGGCGCTGCGCGGGGCGCTGAACGCGTTGCTGGAGCAGGTGCCGGAGCCGGCACCGGTGGAGTAGGTGATACGGACGGGGAGGGCGCACTGGCCGCCCGGCGCTGCTCCGGCCCCGGGCGGTGCGGACTTGGCAAGCGGCGGGGAAGTTGGGACACTCGCCGCCATGAAGGGGATGCTGTGGCTCCTGGGGCTGGGACTCGCCACGTTGACGGCTGCGCCGGCCAGCGCCGGCACCCTGTACAAGTGCACCGGCAACGACGGCGTGCCCAGCTACGGCAGCAAGCGCGTGTCCGGCGCCAGCTGCAGCGTGATCGGCCGCTACACCCCCGACCGCCGCGCCGCACGGACCGCCCCGGCGCCTGCGCCAGCCAGGGCCAGCACCGAGCGGCCGCCCAGCCGCGGCGTCATCGCCAGCGCCGGCACCGTGGCGCCGGCCACCCTGATCAGCGCGCCGGTCGCCGCCCCGGCCCCGGTGACCGCCAACGCCGTGCCCAACCGGGTCGCCCCGGTGTCGCCCAGCAGCAGTGGCGCGCCACGGCGTCTGGTCAGCGGTCAGCTGTATTCGTACATGAAGGACGGCGTGCGCCACTACACCAGTGCGCGTCCGACCCAGGTCGCCAATCTCGGCGCGGTGCGCACGATCCGCTACAGCTTCATGGAAACCTGCTACGCCTGCGCCAATCCGGGGGTCAACTTCGGTGCGGTGCGCCTGAACACCACCGCCTACCAGAGCGAGATCGCCGCCGCCGCGCGCGAGTACGGTGTCGACGAAGCGGTGGTGCGCGCCATCATCCACGCCGAGTCCGCCTACAACCCGACGGCCCTCAGCCGCGCCGGTGCGCAGGGGCTGATGCAGCTGATGCCGCCGACCGCGCGCCGCTTCGGCGTCAGCGATTCGTTTGATGCAGCGCAAAACATTCGCGGCGGCGTGCAGTACCTGGCGTGGCTGCTGAAGCGCTTCAACGGCAACCTCAGCCTGGCCGCGGCCGGCTACAACGCCGGCGAGGGCGCGGTAGACAAACACGGCGGGATCCCGCCGTACAGCGAGACCCAACGCTACGTGCAACGGGTGGGCGTGCTCGCCGAGCGCTACCGCGGCGTGCTGGCGACCGCGCATTGAGCCGTCGCCGCGGCCCGGCAGGAGGCGTTGCGCGTCCATTGTCGGCGCGTTAAGGGTTCCGCTACACTGCAGTGGATTCAGTGCGGCTCGACCCCCACCGAGCTGCTGGCAGCCTCACGCTACCCAATCACAGATCGGAGTGCCGGATGGCCAACGATGGGGTCAACGATTCTGTAAATGTAGGACGCCGCCGCTTTCTCACCGCCACCACGTCCGTCGTGGGCGCGGTCGGTGCGGGGTTCGTCGCGGTTCCTTTCATCAAGTCCTGGAATCCGAGCGCAAAGGCCAAGCTGGCCGGCGCGCCGGTCACCGCCGACATCAGTGCGCTACAGGAAGGCCAGCGCCTGATCCTGGAGTGGCGCGGCCAGCCGATCTGGATCGTCAAGCGCTCCAAGGCGATGCTCGATGCGTTGCCGTCGCTGGACAGCCGGCTCAAGGATCCGGAGTCCACCAACAAGGACCAGCAGCCGGACTACGTGCTGAAGAATCCGGAGTACCGCTCGATCAAGCCCGACGTCTCGGTGCTGGTCGGCCTGTGCACCCATCTGGGCTGCTCGCCGGAAATGGTCGCCGAGATCCGCCCCGAACCCTACGACCCCGACTGGAAGGGCGGCTATTTCTGCCCCTGCCACAAGTCGCGCTTCGACATGTCCGGCCGCGTGTTCCAGGGCGTGCCGGCGCCGATCAACCTGCTGGTGCCGCCGCACCACTACCAGGACGACAACACGCTGGTGATCGGCGTGGACCCGAGCGCGTCCGCGAAGGGAGGGGCGTAAGTCATGGCCGACAACATCCTCACCCGCACCGCGGGCAACGTGTTCGACTGGGTCAACGAGCGCGCTCCCGGGCTGATGCCGTTCTACCGCAAGCACGTCACCGAGTACTACGCGCCGAAGAACTTCAACCTCTGGTACTACTTCGGCTCGCTGGCGATGGTGGTGCTGGTCAACCAGATCGTCACCGGCATCTTCCTGACGATGCACTACAAGACCAGCGCGGCCGAGGCGTTCAACTCGGTCGAGTACATCATGCGCGACGTCGAGTGGGGCTGGCTGATCCGCTACATGCACTCCACCGGCGCCTCGCTGTTCTTCATCGTGGTGTACCTGCACATGTTCCGCGGGCTGATGTACGGCAGCTACAAGAAGCCGCGCGAGCTGGTGTGGATCCTGGGCATGCTGATCTACCTGGTGCTGATGGCCGAAGCCTTCATGGGCTACGTGCTGCCCTGGGGGCAGATGTCGTTCTGGGGCGCGAAGGTGATCATCTCGCTGTTCGGCGCCATCCCGGTGATCGGCAACGGCCTGACCGAGTGGATCATGGGCGATTATCTGCCGTCCGACGCCACCCTCAACCGCTTCTTCGCCCTGCACGTGATCGCCCTGCCGCTGGTGCTGCTGCTGCTGGTGGTGCTGCACCTGGGCGCGCTGCACGAGGTCGGTTCCAACAACCCCGACGGCGTGGAGATCAAGAAGGGGCCCAAGGGCAACCGCTGGAGCCCGATCAAGCCGGCCGACGGCATCCCGTTCCATCCGTACTACACGGTCAAGGACCTGGTCGGCGTCGGTTTCCTGCTGATGATCGGCGCCTTCATCATCTTCTTTGCGCCCGGCTTCGGCGGCCTGTTCCTGGAGCACGACAACTTCACCGAGGCCAACCGCCTGGTGACGCCGGAGCACATCAAGCCGGTCTGGTACTACACCCCGTACTACGCGATGTTGCGGGTGGTGCCGAACAAGCTCGGCGGCGTGCTGGTGATGTTCTCGGCCATCGCGATCCTGTTCCTGGTGCCGTGGCTGGATCGCGCCAAGGTCAAGTCGATCCGCTACCGCGGCTGGATCTCGCGGGTGATGCTGGGGATTCTTGCGGTGTGCTTCGTCTGGCTCGGCGTGATCGGTTCCGGCCCCGGCACCGAGATCATCGAGACCTACATCGGCCGCGTGCTGACCGTGCTGTATTTCGCCTTCTTCCTGACGATGCCGATATGGACCTCGCTGGATCGAACCAAGCCGGTGCCGGAGCGGGTGAGCAGCCATGACTAAGCGCCTGATCGCTGTGCTCGCCGGCGTCGCGTCGGCCTTGCTGCTGTCCGCCTCGGCCATGGCCGCCGAGGGTGCCGCCACCCTGCAGGCCGGCAACGACCTGGGTGACCGCGCCTCGCTGCAGCGCGGCGCCAAGCTGTTCATGAACTACTGTTCCGGCTGCCATTCGCTGAAGTACCTGCGCTACCAGCGCATGGCCGAGGATCTGGGCCTGAGCGAGGACGAGGTGATGCACAACCTCAACTTCACCGGCGCCAAGATCGGCGAACACATCGAGACGGCGATGCCGCACGATGCGGCGACCAAATGGTTCGGCAAGGCGCCGCCGGACCTGAGCCTGATCGCCCGCGTGCGCGGCACCGACTGGGTCTACACCTACCTCAAGTCGTTCTATCTCGACCAGTCGCGGCCGCTGGGCTGGAACAACAAGCTGTTCGCCAACGCCTCCATGCCCAATCCGCTGTGGGACCTGCAGGGCCTGCAGCAGCCGGTCTACGGCAAGGCCGAGCAGCCGGGCGTGGACAAGCCGGTGGAGCGGCTGCAACTGGCGACGCCGGGCAAGCAGAGCCCGGCCGAGTTCGACCAGACGGTGCGTGACATCAGCAATTTCCTCGAATACGCCGGCGAGCCGGCGGCGCTGAAGCGGCAGAACCTGGGCGTGTGGGTGGTGCTGTTCCTGGCGCTGCTGACCTTCCTGGCGTATCTGCTGAAGAAGGAATACTGGAAGGACGTGCATTGAGTCGCGGCCGTTTCGGCCGCGTCCCGGCTGCACCGTTGCTGAGCCGATCCCCTGTTCATCCTATTGGCTTTTGTGAGCGAGGGTTGCACACTCAGGGGCCGTGACGACCGTCCGCAATGTGCGGGCGGCGTCGATGCGGCCGGCGGATTCCGGCCGTCGGAGAGCCTTGAATGGCGGCGAGTTTGCGCATGCGAAATACCTTGACGTTGTTTTCCTCCACGGATGATGTCCTGTGCCACCGCGTCCGCCTGGTGCTCGCGGCCAAGGGCGTAACCTACGATTTCGTGGCGGTGGATCCGCAGAATCCGCCGGAAGACCTGATCGACCTGAATCCCTATCACTCGGTGCCGACCCTGGTCGAGCGCGAGCTGGTGCTGTACGCCGCCTCGGTGGTCAGCGAGTACCTGGACGAGCGCTATCCGCATCCGCCGCTGATGCCGGTCGATCCGCTTTCGCGCGCGCGCCTGCGCCTGGCGATGCTGCGCATCGAGCACGACTGGGTGCCGCAGGTGCAGGCGATCCAGCTCGGCAACAAGGCCCAGGCCGAAGCCGGGCGCAAGCGCCTGAAGGAACTGCTGACCGCCTCGGTGCCGCTGTTCAAGGCCAGCAAGTTCTTCCTCAATCCGGAGATGAGCCTGGCCGACTGCGCGATGGCGCCGATCATCTGGCGCCTGCAGGCGCTGGACATCCCGCTGCCGAAGGACGGCAAGGCGATCGAGGATTACGGCAACCGCATCTTCCGCAATCCGGGGTTCATCCGCAGCCTGACCGATCAGGAAAAGAAACTGCGCGACCTGCCGGCATGATGCTGTCCGCCGCGCCGTCTCCATTGTCTTCCGAGCTGTACCGGCATTGCGCGCCGGCACGTAGAATGGGCGCATGAGCGACGACACTTCCCGCATGACCAGCCATCGCCCGTACCTGCTGCGGGCGCTGGTGGAATGGATCAACGACAACGGCATGACCCCGCACATTCTGGTGGATGCGGGCCTGCCCGGCGTGCAGGTGCCGCCGAGCGCGGTCAAGGACGGGCGGGTGGTGCTGAACATCGCCGAGCGTGCGGTGGTGCGGCTGCAGATCGACAACGAGGGGGTCAGCTTCACCGCCCGCTTCGGTGGCGTCAGCTACCCGGTGCAGGTGCCGATGTCCGCGGTGCTGGCGGTCTATGCACGCGAAACCGGGCAGGGCATGGCGCTGCCGGACGACATCCACGGCGCCAGCGAGCCGCCGGGCGACGACACCCCGCCACCGCCGCGGCCGGGCGGTTCCGACGACGCCGGCAAGCGGCCGCGCCTGCGCGTGGTCAAGTAAGTCGTCGATGCGCGGCCTCGGTGGCTGCGCTTCACCCACCCAAGCGTTGGCGTTTTCGGTAATCGCGCGCCGCGCACCGCGTTGTTCCGTCGCAGGAGCGGCTTCAGCCGCGGCGGGCTTACCGGTAACGCCCATCGCGGCTGAAGCCGCTCCTGCATTCGCCGTCCATTCCATGTGGCATGCGCATCGCCCGCGCACTCAGCTTCGCTGTCGCCCGACACGACACGCCGCACGCCATCGGTATCGGTATCGGTATCGGTATCGGTGCGCGGCCGTGGTGCACGGCCGTGGTGCACGGCTCAGTCGCGCTGCGCGCGGGCTTCCTGCAGGCTGCTCACGCTGGCGACCGACGGCCCGGTGAACGCGATCAGCTGATCGCCGAGCAGCACCAGGCGCCCGCTGTGGCGGTCGGTGCCATCGTAGGAATAGTCGAAGCGGAAACTGCGCTCGAAGCCGAGCCAGCCGTTGGGCAGGCGCCGCAGGCGCAGGCCGGTGCCGTGCACGCTCTGGTCCAGCCACTGCACGTCGGCGGCCTTGCAGGCGTTGCGGCCGAGGATTTCGGCGCGTTCGGCGGCCGCACGCGAGGCGTTCCAGAACGCGAACACCGCGGCGCCGGCGATCATCAACAGGATCAGGCTGGGCATGGCGCCACTGTAGCGAGGTGCCGGTAGGCGGGCAATCTTGCTTGGGGCGGGGATTGGGGATTCGGGAATGGGGATTGGCAAGGGCCGCGCCCTTGGTGGCGGCGCGCGCTGCTCGTAGATGTCTTGGAGCGAGGTGCAGCGGCTGACGGACGCCTCCGGTCCTCGCCATGGTCCTGAGCGAGGCACCTGCATGCATTGATGATGCGCGGTGTGCGTCCACCGGACTCCCGGTGTTGAGAGGCGCCCTGGTGTTGCGATTGGACGAATACGCCTTAGCGCTGTGGCTGTGACTGCGGTTCGGTCTTGGGTGCCTGGTTGCCGGTGGGCGCGGTGGGGTGCGGCGCTGCTGGTGTCGCGCTGGGTATGGGGGATGCCGCCGCCGGCGTGTTCGGGCCAGTGGGTGGTGCGGGCGGTGCCGGCGG
>NZ_NKUH01000031.1:0-24886 GCF_009192895.1 Xanthomonas sp. LMG 12460
GCTATATACTCGTTCGCACCCCGCCCCACGTGTCATTGCCATGGCCGCCCCCCTGCCCCTGCCGAGTTCCGCTGCCGCGCACGCCAGCCGCGGAGAGGCGCGTCCCAGCCTGGGCGCGATGCATGCCAGCGTGGCCGTGCCGCGCAGCGGCCTGGGCTGGCGCCGCTTCCTGGCCTTCCTCGGCCCCGGTTACATGGTCTCGGTCGGCTACATGGATCCGGGCAACTGGGCGACCGACATCGCCGGCGGTTCGCACTTCGGCTACCTGCTGCTGTCGGTGATCCTGCTGTCCAACCTGATGGCGATCGTGCTGCAGGGCCTGGCCGCGCGTCTGGGCATCGCCACCGGGCTGGATCTCGCGCAGGCCTGTCGCGCGCACTATTCCAAGCCGGTGAACTTCCTGCTGTGGCTGGCCTGCGAGGCGGCGATCGTCGCCTGCGACCTGGCCGAGGTGATCGGCACCGCGATCGCGCTGAAGCTGTTGTTCGGCATCCCGCTCACCGCCGGCGCGATCATCACCTCGATCGACGCGCTGCTGGTGCTGTTCCTGATGCGCCGCGGCTTCCGCGCCCTGGAAGCGTTCGTGATCGCCCTGCTGACGGTGATCTTCGCCTGCTTCCTGGTGCAGATCGTGCTGGCCGCGCCGCCGCTGCGCGAGGTGCTGTCAGGCTTCATCCCGCGTGCGCAGGTGGTGACCGATCCGGCCGCGCTGTACCTGGCGATCGGCATCATCGGCGCGACGGTGATGCCGCACAACCTGTACCTGCATTCCTCGATCGTGCAGACCCGCGCCTACGAGCGCACCGACCAGGGCCGCCGCTCGGCGCTGCGCTGGGCGCTGGCCGACAGCACCATCGCGCTGAGCCTGGCGCTGTTCGTCAACGCCGCGATCCTGATCCTGGCCGCCGCGGTGTTCCACGCGCACGGCCGCACCGACGTGCAGGAGATCGAACAGGCCCACGAATTGCTCGCGCCGATGCTCGGCGTCGGCCTGGCCTCGACCCTGTTCGCGGTGGCGCTGCTGGCCTCCGGCATCAATTCCACCGTCACCGCCACCCTGGCCGGGCAGATCGTGATGGAAGGCTTTTTGCACCTGCGGCTGCCGCCGTGGGCGCGGCGCCTGCTGACCCGCGGACTGGCGATCGTGCCGGTGGTCGCGGCGACCTCGCTGTACGGCGAACAGGGCACCGCCAAGCTGCTGGTGCTGAGCCAGGTGGTGCTGTCGATGCAGTTGCCGTTTGCGGTGATCCCGCTGGTGCGCTTCGTCACCGACAAGCAGCGGATGGGACCACTGGTGGTGCGCCGCGGGCTGGCCTGGCTGGCCTGGACGATCGCCGCGCTGATCGTGGTGCTCAATCTGAAGCTACTGGCGGACACCTTGCTGCACTGAGCGATCCCGCCACCGACGCCGTGCGCAGACGCGGACAGGATGGCCGCGCTGCGAACGGACGCCCGAACACATGCGCGTCGCTACCTGTCCTGGGCTGCAGCCAGCGGCACCACGTACGCCTCCAGTTCCGCCATCCGCCCATCGCGAAACCGCCAGACATCGCAGTAGGAGAACAACGACGTCCCGGCGTCGCCAGTCTCGAGCGTGATCTGGCCGAGGGCCACGACGTGGCCGTCGCCGGTGATGTACTTACGAACGTCGAACTGCGGCGGCTGCCGGTAGGCCTCGGCCATCCACTCCCTGACCGCCTGCTTGCCCCGCAATGTGCGCTCGCCGATGAAGTGCCAGTTCGTATCTTCGGTGCAATGGGCGAGAAAGCCTTCGTAATCGCCTGCAGCGATGGCGGCGTTCGCGGCCTGCAGGACCTGCTGGTTCGTCTCGGTCATCGGGATGGCTCCTCTTGTCTGAGAACTGTCGAGATGGCGCGAGCCTAGCGTCGTCGGTGTCGTGCCTGAGTACATGCGACGACCGCATCGCCGCGCAAGCGAAACGCGACGCATGCGGGCATTGCGACGGCCCGAGGCAGTGATTCAGCGCATCGGCAGCGACGACGGCAACCCGCGTTCCCGCCAATGCGAACAGGCGCGCAACGGCGCGGGCAATGGCCGGCTTTTCAGGTTGTCTCTGCCTTCGCGAACAGCCCCGTATAGCGCCGCTGCATCTCCTCCGGCGTCACCGACTCGATCGCATGGCCGATCAGCCAGCGGTGGCCGAAGGGATCGCGCACGGTGCCGGAGCGTTCGCCGTAGAAGTGGTCCTGCATGCCGCGCTCGAGCGTGCCGCCGGCGGCGAGCGCGCGGGCGACCAGCGCGTCGGCATCGTCCACGTGCAGGTGCAGCGTGACCGGCGTGGCGCCAAGGTGTTCGGGGCTGCGAACGCCCATGTCCGGATACTCTTCCGACAGCATCAGCGTGTGGCCATCCAGATCCACCTCGGCATGGCCGATCCGTCCATCGGGCTCGGTAAGGCGGAACAGTTCGCGCGCACCGAACGCGCGCGCGTAGAACGCCATCGCGGCGGCGGCGTCGCGCACGCACAGATAGGCATACAGTTCGTGGATCGCCATGGCATGTCCTCGTGTGGGCCAGGCGCCCATTGTGGAACCCTGGGTGCGCCGCGTCTTGCAGGAAATTGACCTGCGCCGCGATCAGCGCGGCACATGCCGGGGGGCGGCGGGATCGGCCGCCCGCCGCCAGGCGGACGGAGTGACACCGGCCACGCTGCGGAAGGTGTTGGTCAGGTGCGCCTGGTCGGCGAAGCCGCTGGCGGCGGCAATGTCGGCCCAGCCCAGCGAGCGGTCGCACGCCAGGTCCAGCGCGTGCGAGAAGCGTTGCAGCCGCAGCCAGGCGTTCGGTGCCAGACCGGTCGCCTGCCGGAACAGGGCGATGCAATGCCGATGGCTGAGTCCGCTGACGCGCACCAGGGTCTCCACGCGCAAGTCCGGATGCCAGCCACCGGAACGCAGCACGCACAGCGCCGGATGCCGCACGGGCGGGCGGCCGCCGGCGCGGTCGACCAGCCACCGTTCGAAGGCAGCCAGGCGCGCCGGCGCCTCGGCGCATGCATGCAACCGCTCCAGCAGCGCATCGACCTCGCCGGCAGGCAGCAGCAGTTCCAGCGGCGTGTGATGCCCGGCCAATGCGGATTCGGGCACACCGAGCAACACGCTGGTGGCGCCTGGACGCAACATCGCACCGACCGAGACCGCAGGCTGCGTGACATCGCGCACGTGATACGCCGTGCGTACCCCACCCACCACCGCGTGGCCGAGGCAATGGCCGCACAGGTCGTCCGCGTGGTCGAACACCCGCAACGGTGCACCGCCGATCCGCACGGCGAGATGCGTGGCACCGGTCGGCAGCACGTGCTCGCGCGCAGGCAGCCGCAGGACCGCAGACACCGGTGCGGGCTCGTGCGCCCACACCGCTGTCACCAGACCGCGCAATGCGGAAACGGGAGGTCGATGCATGGACGCCATGGCGCGATGCTACGCCTGTCATCGGCCCCGTCGGTAGTCCGCCCGACGACGCGCCTCCGCCGCCACTCCCGACGCGATGATCGAGCGCTGTCGCACAGGCTCGGCCGCACGTCGCCGGCATCGATCCGATTCGGTCACGCAGCAGTATCGGACGCCCTCGGAATGCCTCCGCGACGCACCTGCAGTGATCATGCCGCATCCGTTGTGGCAGGACGTTTCAGGTTTGCTGGCGCACATCCTTGCCCTGCTGTCGCAGTCACTTTCGAGGAGCACGTGGCCATGCATCATCGCACCTAGCCATGCTCGCGTGGCTCGACACCGAAGCGGTGGAAGACATGCTGCCGCCTGCACGAGCGACGCGCAGGAGCACGCAGACGGAACAGCGGCACTACTGCACAAGTGCCCCCTTGCCGGCTCGCGAATCCGGAGCGAAAGAACGCCCGGCATTCGCCTGCATCCGTCGCTCACTTGCGACGCGCCTCACACTGTCGTCGACACCACCAACTGTCTACCCTCGCCGCCGATCCGGCTTATACAGTAGCCGCGACACACCACGGATGGCGGGAATGGCCGCGGCAAGAGATATCGCCAAAGGCGTTCTACTGAGCGCCACTTACTGCGCCGCCTTCCTGCTGGCCTGGCGGTGTTCCGTGGACCAGTGGTATCTGCCGGCCGGCGTGCGCGTCGCCAGCCTGCTGTTCCTGCCCGCACGGCGCTGGCCGTGGTTGCTGGCCGGCGATGCCGCCGCGCTGCTGACATTGCGCATTCCCATGAGCGAGACCTGGGGCGCGAGTGCCACCTGGGCATACCTGAGTCCGTTCCTGCTGATGCCCGCCGTGTCGCTGCTGCCGGTCCTGGCGCGTCAGCGGGTGCCTGACCTGGCACGCAACGATCACTGGCTGCTGCCGCTGACGCTGGCGACCGCGCTGTGGAGCACGCTCTGCAACATCGCGATCAACACCGCGCTGGGCGGCCCCGCCGGGCCGGCGCCGCTCGATGTGCTGCTGCGCTACTGGCTTGGCGACTACCTGGGCACCTTGATGTTCGTGCTGCCGACGTTGCTGTGGCTGCGCCGGGACGAACCCACGCGACTGCGGGCCTCGCTGTTGCGCGAGGGGCTGGCGTCGATCGCCGTGGTCGTCGTGCTGTCGGCGTCGATCGCCGTGGTCGGCGACGCGCTGCTGCGACAGTTGCTGATGGTCCTGCTGGTGGTCCCGGCGATCGTGCTGACGCTACGCCATGGTTGGCGCGGTGCGGCGCTCGGCGTGGTCCTGGCGAACGTTGCAGTGGCCCTGTCCATGCCCAAGGTCGTCGCACCTGGCATGCACGATGCCGATGCGTTCGTGGTGCAGATCCTGCTCGCCGCCACCGCCACGGTGATGTTCGCGTTCGGATCACGGATTTCCGCCGCCTATCGGCACATGCGCGACGACGGACGCCTGCGCGAACAGGCGCTGGCCTTCGCACAGGCCGGCTACCTCTCCGCCGAACGCACGCTGCGCCGACGGGTGGTCGACTACACCGACCTCAGCACCCAGATCAACAAGCTGCGCCGCGATGTGGTGGAGGATCTGCGCGCACGCGGCCATTACGCCGCCGCCATGCAGATGACCCGCACCGGCGTGATCCAGGCGCAGTTGCTGGACGAATACGTCACCGCGCTCTACCCGCTCGGCATCGAGACGCACGGCCTGTACCACACGCTGCACTCGCCGACCTTCGCCAACCTGTGCGCCACGGAGTTCCGCTGCCGCCTGCATGGCGATCCGCGGCGCCTCTCGCTGGGTCTGCAACTGGTGGCCTATCGCTGCATCCTCGACGCCATCGAGACCCTGCCCGTGGCCCACACGCATCTGCTGCAGGCACGGGTATGGCGTGCGCAAGGACGACAGGGCATCGCCATCCGCATCACCGCCGATGCGGCGATGCTGAGCGCGTTGCGGCGCCGTCCGGAAGCGCCCGAGCGGGAACTGGCGGTCCGCCTGCAGGCGCATGGCGGCACCTGCCGGCGCCGCCATGCGTTGAGCTTCAGCTTTCTGGTGTCCGAAAGCCCGGCCTCCGGCAGTCTCACTCCACCGCCGTGACCTCCCACGCGTCACCGCGTGCATCCGAGCGCAGGCGCACCACCACATCGGCCGTCCGGTAGATCACGCGCGACGGCATCGCAGGCGATGCCGTCAGCGAGACCCGCCCCACGTCGCTGCCCATCGGCAGCACCCACAAGGTCTTGCCGATGCGGCCGACCGCGGCGCGGACCACGCCACTGGCGTCGTTGATCTGCAGGTAGTTCACGCCATCGCGCGAAAACTCATAGACGCGCCAGGCCGAATCCGTGGCGAGATTCAGCGCCTTGGGCACGCTTTCGCCCAGCCCCTTGCCCACGACCCCATGCCCGCCGGAGGGGCAGCACGACTGCGCCTGCGCCTGAAATGACAGCGCCAGCCCCGCTGCGACCATGATTGCCAAGCCCTTCGCCTTCGTTTCCATTGCATCGATCCTTTCCCACCCGGGGAATTCCGCCTGCATCTCAGGCGGGATCAAGGTACGTGGTCCGGGCCGGGAAGCGGTCGACAAACAGCATCGCCGCCATGGCGAGAGATCAGGTCGTTGCCTGTCCACGATGAACAAGCGTCGTGCCGGAGCTCGCCGCTGTTTCGATCGCACTCGCCGTGCGTTGCGGGCGCCAGACGCGCACATGTTCGCGGCACACCCCGTTGAACGCGATCGACAGCGCCGGGACGCAACCACGCTTGACCTGCCGCAACTTTCGAAACATCATTAGTTACATGAAACGCGACAGCCGCCTGTCCTCTGTCCTGCATGCCCTGCTGCACATGGCCGAGCACGATGGTCCCATGACCTCCGACGCCCTGGCCCAATGCCTGGGCACCAATCCCGTCGTGGTCCGGCGGACCATGGGGTACTTGCGCGAAGCCGGCATCGTGACCTCGGATCGCGGGCACGCGGGTGGATGGCGCATCCATGCCGACCTGGCCACGGTCACCCTGCGCCAGTTGCATGAAGCGCTGGGCGAACCGGCGCTGTTCGCCATCGGCAATCGCCACGAATCCCCGGAGTGCCTGGTTGAGCAAGCGGTGAATGCCGCACTCGAGGGAACGTTCGCAGAGGCAGAGGCGTTGCTGTTGAAGCGGCTTTCGGACATCACCCTTGCCGACCTGGCCGCCGACTTCGCGCGCCGGCATGCGGCGGCACGACGGACGAGGAGTTAGGCATGCACCACGACATCATCGTCATCGGCGGCAGCTATGCGGGCATGGCCGCCGCCCTGCAACTGCTGCGAGCGCGGCGTTCCGTGCTAGTGATCGATGCGGGCCAGCGCCGCAATCGCACGGCCCACCATGCACATGGCTTCCTCGGCCAGGACGGCGTGCCGCCTGGCACCATCGCGGCGACCGCGCGCCAGCAGCTCAGCGCCTATCCGACGCTGACGTGGCTGGACGCACACGCCCTGACCGCCACTGGATCCTTGGACGTCTTCCGGGTGACCACCTCCGATGGCGGCACCCACCAGGGTCGCCGGATCCTGCTCGCCACCGGCGTGGCCGACCAGCTTCCGGCCGTCGACGGCCTCGCCGAACGCTGGGGCACGGCCGTCTTCCACTGCCCGTACTGCCACGGCTACGAACTGGACCAGGGACGCATCGGCATCGTCGGTGCCGGCCCGCTGTCCGTGCACCAAGCCGAACTGCTCACCGAGTGGGGCAATGTGACCTTACTCGTCAACGGCGCACTGCAGCTCGACGACGCGGCCAGGGCTCTTCTGAGCGGCCGCGGCGTGGCGATCGAGGAGGCGCCCATCGACAGGATCGAGGGGCATGCCGACGTGGTCCTGGCCGACGGTCGGCGCCTGGTCTTCGCCGGCCTGTTCACGGCGACACGCACCACCCCGTCCTGTCCCCTGGCCGAGGCCATGGGCTGCGTGCTGGAGGAGACGCCAATGGGCACCCAGGTCCGCATCGATGCCGAGCATGGGACCTCGGTCGCCGGCGTCTTCGCCTGCGGCGACCTGGCGAAAGCGCCGCATTCGCTGTCATTGGCCGTGGGCAGCGGCGCCATGGCCGGCGCGCAGGTTCACCGCTCGCTGGTATGGCCGGAAACCTTCGCGCCGCCAGCATCAACGCGCACAGGATGACGCGCGCTCGGATTCCACTGCGGTATCGGTCTACGCCGGGCGAATCGCGCAGGCGCGATCATGGCAGGTGTAGCCGTTTGTCTCGGCTGCCCGTCCGCCCATGGCCACAACGCACCAGACGCGACGTGCGCGTACGCTGGACCTGACCAAGTCAGTCGAGCCCGGCAAACAGTCCGTGCAACTCGGCAAACCCCACCGGTTTGACCAGGTGCGCGTCGAACCCTGCATGCGCCGAATCGCGGCGATCGCTGTCCTGCCCCCAGCCGGTCAGCGCGACGATGGTGATGTCCTTGCCCCAGTGGCAATCGCGAATGCGGCGGCACGCCTCGTGCCCGTCCATGCCGGGCATGCCGATGTCCATCAGGATCACCTCGGGGCGCATGCGCGCACCGATCGCCAGCGCTTCCTCTCCGCCGCCAGCGGTGCGCACAGCGTGTCCGTCCAGTTCCAGCAGGGCGGCCAGCGCCAGCGCGATATCCGCATTGTCGTCGACCACCAGGATCCGGCGCATCGTTTGTGCCGGCCGGACATCCCCCGTGGCCGACACGGCAACCGGCGCGGCGTCGCAGGGAAGCCGCACGACGAACGCGCTGCCCTTGCCGGCCCCCTCGCTGCGCGCCTCGACGGTGCCGCCGTGCATCTCGACCAGCCGCCGAACCAGCATCAGGCCGATGCCGAGTCCACCTTGCGCACGCTCCAGGGTCCGGTCCACCTGGGTGAACAGTTCGAAGATGGCATCGACCTTGTCCGGCGGAATGCCGGATCCGTTGTCCGCGACCACGACCTCGACGCTGCCCGCGCCCGCCTCGACCCGCACCTCGATGTCTCCCCCGGGTGGCGTGTACTTGCACGCGTTGGTGAGCAGATTCCCGAACACCTGGGTGAGACGGACCGGGTCTCCTTGCAAGCGCAGCGGCGTCTCCGGCAACACCACGCGCAAGCGATGCCGCTGCTGGTCCAATGCAGGACGGCAGACCTCGACGGCCTGCTGGATCACCTCGGCCAGCAGCAGCGACTCGCGCCGCAATTCCAGTTTTCCCTGCTTGATGCGATTGACGTCGAGCAGGTCGTCCACCAAGCGCACCAGCTGCCGTACCTGCCGTTCCATGACCTCGTGCGCCTTCCGCGACAACGCCTCGTTGCCATGCGAGCGCTTGAGCACTTCCAGCATGTTGCGCAACGGCGCCAACGGGTTGCGCAGCTCGTGCGCGAGCATGGCCAGGAACTCGTCCTTGCGCCGCCGCTCCTGCGCCAGCTCCGCTTCGATCTGATGCCGCTCCACCAGTTCGGCGGCCTGGCGTGCGAGCAGGTCGATGTAGCGCAGCGCGTCCGGGTCGGGGCCGCCCGGCCAGCGGTAATGATTGTTGAGCATGCCCAACAGCCGGCCATCGCGGCTGAGCAAGGGCATGCACTGGATGGAGCGGATCTGATCCTCCAGCACGATCTCCAGCCCCAATGTCCCCTGCAGGCCTTCCAGCTTCTCCACGTCGGCGACGACCAGACGCTGCACCTGCTTCGCCGCTTCCCCGCAACTGGCATCCCACCCATCCTCGCGGAAATGCTCGACCAACCGCGGGCCCAGTCCCTGATGCACGACGATCCGCAGGGTTTTCCTGACCGGATCGAAGATCTGGATGTTGCCCTTGTCGGTTCCCGAGATGTCGGCGGCCGCCGCGAGGATCTTCTGCAGCAGCGGCTCGAACTCTCCCGGCCCCACCAGCTCGGCACTCAGTTCCTGCAGGCGGGCGAGCGCCGCCATTTCCTTGCGCAGATGCGCGGCGGCCCGTTCCCGCTCCACCACGATGCTGGTCACCAGCGCGCCGAACTCGGCGACCTTGCGCTCCCACGCAGTAGCCTGCCGCGCTTCCGCAAGACACAGAAAGAACGATCCGACCGCCTTGCCGCCCTGCCCGATGGCCGGGTGCGAATAGCACGCCAGGATGCCGTTTTCCAGGCAAAGCGAGCGCCAGGGCGCGGCCCATTGCGGCGCGTGCTCCACGTCCTCGCACTCGACCGGATGCCCCTCATGGATGGCGGTCCCGCAGGTACCGATGAGCGCTTCCCCGATCGGCAAGCCGCGGATGGCCGCGGCGAATGTCGGCGGGAAGTGCGACGAGTAGCCGCCGCCCATCGTGCGGCGGTCCTCGCTCGCCAGGAGTACGCACGCGCGCGCGCCCGGAGCAAGCCGCGCCACGGCGTCGGTCAGTGCATCCAGGCATTCCTCCATCGGCGCGCCGGACGCGATCATGAGCAGCGCTTTTCTCTGCTCCGCATCCAGGCATGCATCACGTTGGGCCTGTGCAAGTTCTCGGTACACGCGCACCTGCTGGATGGCGGCGCCGGATGTTATCGAATAACACCAGCGCGATGGATTTCGGAGCGAATGGATATCCGCAAAAATGGAAACGCTTTCCGAAGAGATGCGAAAACGATGGTGGCATAGGTCACGCGTGAAGCGCGTGCGACGTGCATCTAAGTCTATGGGTGAATGCCTCGTTAGACCTCAAGCCGTGTGAGCGCTGCATGCACGGGAGTCGTGCGCTCCACGCTCGCCAAGCTGCGTGAGGGGGCAATGACGCTTGTTCGCAAGGGCCGCAGCCCCCATCGCGTCGTCAACCGCCCCTTCGAACCGCTGTGGTTGAAGGACATCGCACGATCGAGACAAGCGCATATCGCCGTGTTCGCGTCACGGGATGAACGCGTGGGATGGCATGCCACATATCGTCGCTTGCCTGCGCGACGAACGCGCACCGGTCGCTCATCGCTGGCACACCTCGGGTTCGTCGCAATTGGCGAGACGTTTCGGCGAGGCGCTACGCGCCACCCGCCGCAGCCGCGGGCTGCAGCAGCAGCCGCACCAGCGGATTCGGGAAGCGCCGCGACATGGTGACGGCGTGGAAGGTCTCCACGATGTCCGGCAATTGATCGCCTTCCACCAGAACGCCCGCGGCGATTTCGTCCTTGACCACGATCGGCGGGAGCACGGCCAGGCCGATGTCCTCGCGCGCCTTGTCAGGCTATTCAGCTCTCGGCCACAGCACTCATCCACTCTACAAGAAAATCGGTGATCTTCTCCTTGATGCCGCTTTCCACAGTGCGCAAGCGCAGGATGGCAATGCCGCTTTTGGACAAGATTCCGTTCTTCAAGCGATCCCGCTCCATCTGCTCGGGCCGGTCGTGAAGGCCGCCATCGACTTCAATTACCCCCACTGGGATCTTTCCAACCCGGAAATAAACAACAAAATAGCAACTGGCACGCGCCATGAAGGCCCGCTCGCGTTCCGTCAACTCCGGGTTGCTCGAGGCTGCGACTTGATCCAGCTTGACTTGATCGTGGAACATCAAGGCATGGCACTCGGATGTGGACAGAACCTCGCGCAGTAGCTGTGCCACGATCTGCTCGGACTTGTACTGTGAATCTTCGGGGCGCAAGCGAGCATTCAAGCGGGCCAGGGACTGGTCGTACTCGCGGTACAGCAGATCAAATGCAGAGATCACAGGCGCCCGCACGACTTGCGCACCCTCGGTGTAATAGCTGATATAGCGCACCAAGGCAGCGATGTGGCCATTGTCGGCAAATACGTCATCGCCAGTCACAAGGGTGAAGCGCTGCTTGGCTCGCGATACCGCCACATTGATCATGCGTGGGTCGTCAACGAAGCTCAGGCGCTTCGGATCCTGGTTGTAGCGCTTCTTGTCCAGCACCGTGGAGAAGACGATCTCATCGCACTCTCGACCCTGGAACTTATGCACCGTGTCTTTCACGAACTCCGCCGGCAGGCGCGAATCAGAGAGATTCACCTGCGCCCGGAACGGCGCGATGAATCCACGCCCATCGCCATCAATGCCAACCGCGTCATCCTCATCATCGAGCACCTTGAGCAGGGAATCCAATTCGCGGAGATTGGTGTTCTGACGGGTGTGGTTGCCCTTGGCGGTCACAATCAGGCGCAAAGGCGCTTCGCTTTGATCTTCGGTCATCGGCACCAATGCGTTATCGTAAAACTGCTGGTTGCAGAACTGGATGATCCTGGGATGGCAGCGATAGTGCTCTTTGAGCAGTGTCCTTGGTAGCGCCTGCTTGAACACGGCGATACACGAATCGAGCAGGCTGTAGCGCTCGCAATCGTAGGCCTCGGCGGGCGCTGACAGACCCAGCTTAACTGGAATGTGCGCCAACTGGCGGTTGTCGCCGACAACAATAAGGTTCCTCGCACAGCCCAGTGGCAAGATGCCCGGTACGATGTCCTGGAGCGAGGCCTCGTCGATGATCACGTAATCAAGGATCGTCTCCGGTGCGATCGAATTGATGATGGAGTGCGTACCGCTTCCCAGGATCGGGAAGCGCTTCAAGAAGACATCGAACCTTTGCCGGTAGGTTTTGCCATCGAAGCTGTCCGATGGCAGGGGCAGACTTTGTAGGTGCTGCTTCAGATGGCGCATGGACGCAGAAGTCATTGCATCCAACAAGGCAGTAAAGTTTCCTTGCGCCAGCGATTTGCGGCAAGCCTGCAACTCCGCCGCCTTTTCCTGCAGCGCCTTGTCGTAGTAGTGCATCTGCAGCGCATGAAACACGGACAGTCGCTCATCTGCGTTGGCGAAAGGCTTGACACGAAGGATCCCGAAGTTGAACAACAACTCGATGCGATCCCGCAGGCGGACACGCTCTTGGCCGAGATGGGCCAAGTAGGCCATCAAGTCTGCGGTCTTGTGCGGCGTCAACCCGTACTTTTCCAGCGAGACGGCAGCATGCACGCCGTTTTCCGCCTGCCATTGCTGGAGATAGCGCCGCTCGATGGTCAACTCGTCGAGTTCGGCCTGCAATTGCGCCAACCGATTGCGATCGCGCAACTGCTGCGTCAAGCGACCCAACAGACCCTGGATCTCCTCCAGCGTCGGCGCCGGCTCGGGTGCGTCAGATGGCCATGGCGGCAGATCGGCGAAAAAATCGTCGCGGTTTTCCTGATTGCCGAGTTTAGCGACCAGATAGCCCAGTCCGCACTTCTCCAACTTCTCGTAGACGTTTTCTACTGCTGCATTGTTGTTGGACAACACCGCCACTGTCTGCCCACGCAGCAGGATGTTGGCAAGGATGTTGAGAATCGTCTGGGTCTTGCCCGTCCCGGGCGGACCCTCGATCACGCTGACCTGAGCACGGAACGCATGCTCGACCGCCGCCAACTGGCTCTCGTTCAGACCGAACGGATAGATCAGGCCCGGCCCGGGGAGCAGCGTGCCGTTGTGTCCCGTGCAGTAGGCATGCAAGGCCGTTTCGACACTGACAGGCAGCCTGCCCAGCTGGTCTACGACATTGGCCGCGATCTTGCTATCTGTTTGCGACGTTGCATGCGCCTGCCGCGCCTTAGCCACCCTGATGAAATATTGCAGAACCGGCGCGCCGTTCTTCACCATCGGCGCAATGAAGTCGATTCCCTCCATTTTGAAAACGTAGGGCTTGTCGGCAGCGCCAGGGTAATGCACCACGGCATACCGCTCGCCATATATCGTCGCCTTCGCGACAGGCGTAACGTTCGTGCTGCCTGATCTGGTCAGCAGCACATCATTCAGTTCGCGAGTGGGAACGATGACGCAATCTTTGAGCGCGTGTAAAACGGGGCCCTTATTTAAGTAGGAACATATCAGCTGCAGACCTGCGCGCTTATCGCTCCAGATCAACCAATTGACGATCTCTGCAGTCTTGTCCTCGCCACCCACCTGGATCGACACCATACGTCTCTGTCCGTGTACTTGGCCGTCGTTCACCCTTCGACCGACAGCCAGATGCCGTTACTTATTCACATGACTTCATATTGCCAGTCTCTCTTCCGACGCAGGTAGACGGCCCAAGCGTTGCATCACGTAGCCTAGAACCTGCCTGAAGATCGGGTAATCACGGGGAAAAAGGAACTACAGGCTTTCTGCTGTTGCCGTCGGCAGCAGCAGCAGCCGCACCAGCGGATTCGGGAAGCGCCGCGACATGGTGACGGCGTGGAAGGTCTCCACGATGTCCGGCAATTGATCGCCCTCCACCAGCACGCCGGCGGCGATCTCGTCCTTGACCACGATCGGCGGGAGCACGGCCAGGCCGATGTCCTCGCGCGCCAGCAGGCGCATCATCGCCATGTCCTCCACTTCCGCGACGATCTGCGGGCGCACGCCCAGACGATCGGCCAGGGCGTCGAATCCCGCGCGCACGCTGTTGTCCACCGTCGGCAGGATGATGGGATGCTGGCGAAGCCGATCGGCGATGCTGGCGGCATGACCCAACCGGTCCGGCGTGCCCACCAAACTGACCGGGCGCTCGGCGAGCCGATGGGTCACGAACGGGGTCAGCGCGTCGGTGGCCGGCGCCTGGTTGAGCAGGACCACGTCGAGATTGAGCGCCTCCAGCGCCCGCAGCAGTTCGCCGGCACTGCCCGAGCGCAGGATCAGGTCGATGTCGGTTCGGCCGAGCAGCGGCCGCAGGAACTCCAGCTGGAAGTTGCGCGACAGCGTGGCCAGCGAGCCAACTCGCAGCGCCTGCCGCGCGGCGCCGGTCTGCCGCAGCGTGCCCAGCAGTTCGTCGCCGGTGGCGAAGATCGCATCGGCGTGGTCCAGCGCGATCTGCCCCGCCTCGGTCAGGTGCAATTGCCGCCCGCGCCGCTCGAACAGTGCATGGCCCAGACGCTCCTCCAGCTTGCGGATCTGCACCGACAAGGCGGACTGGGTGAGGTTGAGCCGCTCGGCGGTGCGGGTCAGGTTGCCGTCGTGGGCCACGGCCCAGAAGTAACGCAGGTGGTTGTAGTTCAAAGCGGCCATTGTTCGATAATAACGAACGATATCGTGAAAACAATGAATTTTTGTTCGACCCCGCCGATCGCTATCGTGGCGCCGCCCGCCACTGCGCTCGATCCAAGGGGATTGCCTTGTCGCTCTATCTGCTGCCGCTCTCTGCCCCACTCCTGTTGCTGGTCGCGGCCGTGTTCGGCTTTGTCCGCAGCGGCCGACGCCCCCGCTTCCTCCCCGCCTTCGCCGAACGTGCCGCGCTCGGCGCACTGCTCGTCGCCATCGCCTCGCTGGCGCTGCTGATCGCCCGCGGCGCCGGCGGCAGCGCATTGATCGGATGGAGCGGCATCGGCCTGTCGGTCCGGCTCGATGCGGTGAGCATCACGATGCTGCTGCTGGTCGCCTTCGTCGGCTGGATCGTGGTGCGCTATACCCGCACCTATCTGGATGGCGAAGCGCGGCAGGGCTATTTCACCGGCTGGCTGTGCGTCGCGCTCGCCGCGGTGCTGCTACTCGTGCAGGCCGGCAACCTGGTCCAGGTCGTGGTGGCCTGGATCGCCACCAGCATCGCGCTCAATCGTTTGCTGCTGTTCTATCCCCAGCGTGTGGCCGCGCAACGCGCCGCGCGCAAGAAGCGCCTGTTCTCCAGCATCGGCGCCATCGCCCTGGTGAGTGCGGCAGTGCTGGCCTGGAACAGCCTGGGCACCACCGACATCGCCACGATCAACACGCTGGCCCGCAGCGGCCAGCACGGCTGGTCGCTGACCGCGGCCGCCGCCCTGCTTGCGCTGGCCGCGGTGCTGAAGTCGGCGCAGTTCCCGACCCACGGCTGGCTCACCGAGATGATGGAGGCGCCCACGCCGGTGTCGGCGCTGCTGCATGCCGGCGTGGTCAACGGCGGCGGCTTCCTGCTGATCCGCTTCGCCGACCTGATGCTGGCGGCCCCCGGCGTGCTCGCCGTGCTGGCCATGCTGGGCGGGTTCACCGCGCTGTTCGGCGCGCTGGTGATGCTGACCCAACCCGCGGTCAAGACCTCGCTGGCCTGGTCCACGGTCGCGCAGATGGGTTTCATGATCCTGCAGTGCGGGCTGGCGCTGTTCCCGCTGGCACTGCTGCACATCGTCGCGCACTCGCTCTACAAGGCCCATGCCTTCCTGGCCTCCGGCGGCGCCGTCGAGCAGGTGGCGTCCATTCGCCGGCCCGGGCCGGTCGCCGTGCCCAATGGGGCGGCGGTGTGCCGCGCCTTCCTGATCGCGCTGGCGATCTATGTCGGGATCGGCGCCGCCTTCGGGTTCGCCTTCGGCTTCGAGCACAAGTCGCCGCAGGCCCTGGCCCTGGGCGCCATCCTGATCTTCGGTGTGGCCTATCTGCTGGCCCAGGGCCTGGCCGATGCCGCGCCGCGCCCGCTCACCCGCAGGACCGCGCTCTACGCCAGTGCCGCCGCAGTCGGCTATTTCGCGCTGCAGAGTGCAGCCGAATGGCTGACCGCCGGCGTGCTGCCGGCAACGCCGGCGCCGGGCCGGCTGGAGTGGACGCTGATGGCGCTGGCGGTGCTGAGCTTCGGCCTGGTGGCGGTGGCGCAGGCGCTGTTCCCGCTGTGGGCGACGCACCCGGCCGCTGCCGGACTGCGCGTGCATCTCGCCAATGGCCTGTACGCCAACGCCACGCTCGATCGCCTGCTCGGCGGCTGGTCCGTCCGCAAGACCTCGTGACCCTTCACCGCCAGGACACCCCCATGCTGATGACCACCACCGACGCACCGTCCTTGTCTCACGAGCTGATCATCGCCGCCGCCGCGCGTGCGGCGCGGGCCATTCCCCCGCTTTGGCCGCTCGCCTCGAGCGTGGCGGTCAACCCCTTCCTCGGCCAGACCGGCGAACCGCTGCCGATCGCGGCGGCGCGGCTGCGGCGCGCCGCCGGCATCGCCGTGACCATGCCGCGCGCCTGGTATGCGCAGCGACTGCAGTCCGGCGAGATCGCCGAAGAGGATCTGCAGGCGGCCTGGCACAACGCGCCGGCGGCGCTGCGTCCGCCGACGGTGGCCGCGCTCAAACTCGACGTCGATGCCATGCGCCCTGCTCCGCAGGCGATCCCGACCGTCGCCGATCTGGCACGCGATGCGTCGCAGGTCGACTGGCCGGGCATCGTCGAAGAGCGCATCGGACACTGGGCCGCCAGCTACTTCGATCAGGGCCAAGCGCTGTGGGTCGCCGGGCAGTCCGGCGGCGCCTACAACGCGTGGCGGCTGGTCGCGATGCACGATCTGACGCCGGAAATCGCCGGGCTCACCCGATTCGCGCAGCAGGTGGCGGACGCGCCAGCGACTGCCGAAGAGGCGATCGTCGAGGGCGTCGCCCGCCTCGGCCTCGCGCCAGACGCGCTGGAGGACTATTTCCACCGTCTGCTGACCACGCTGGGCGGCTGGAGCCAGGTTGCGCGGTATCGGCTCTGGCAAGCGGAGTTGAGCGGCGGAACCGATGCCTGCGTCACCGACCTGCTCGCCATCCGCATCAGCTGGGAAGCCGCGCTGCTGGGCAAGTTCGGCGCGGCGATCGCGCCGCAGTGGCGAAGCGCCATCGACGCCTACAGCGCGCCGGTGGCGGCGACACCGGACGATGTCGTCGACAGCCTCCTGCAGGAAGCAGCCGAACGCGCGGCGCAGCGGCGGCTCGACGCCCTGCTTGCGGCACCCGCCCCGCTCACGGCGACACCCGACCGGATGAAGCTGCAGATGGCCTTCTGCATCGACGTGCGCTCGGAAGTGTTCCGCCGCGCGCTGGAAAGCCTCGATGCCGGCATCCAGACCCTCGGATTCGCCGGCTTCTTCGGGCTGGGCATCGGCCATCGCCGGTTCGCCTCGGACGTGGTCGAGGCACGCCTTCCGGTGCTGCTGACGCCAGCGGTGCACACCTGCGCGGGAGCGGCGACGTCATTGATGTCCGAGGCGGACCTCGCCGCGCGGATCACGGCCCGCGCGAAGCGTGCCTGGGGGCGCTTCAAGCTGGCCGCCATTTCCTCGTTCGCCTTCGTCGAGGCCACCGGCCCGATCTACGTCGCCAAGCTGCTGCGCGATGGCTTGGGACTGACGCGCCGCTCGGCGCCGAACGATCCCGCGCCGCGCCCGGCCGAGGCGCTCGACCTCGACACGCGGCTGACCATGGCCACGCGCATCCTCACCGCGATGTCGCTCACCACTGGGTTCGCCCGACTTGTCGTGATCGCCGGCCACGGGGCAAACGTGGTCAACAATCCGCACGCCAGCGCCCTGCACTGCGGCGCCTGCGGCGGCTACTCGGGCGAAGTGAACGCGCGGCTGCTCGCCGCACTGCTCAACGACCCCGAGGTGCGCGCCGGGCTTGCCGAGCGCGGCATCGCCATTCCCGCCGACACGCTGTTCGTCGGCGCCCTGCACGACACCACGACCGATGCGGTCACGCTGTACGGCGCCGACCATCCTTCGCCCGAGCATGCCGCCGACCTCGACCAAGCGGCGCGTTGGTTGCACGCCGCCGGCGCGCTGGCGCGCGGCGAGCGCGCGCTGCGCCTGCCACGCGCGCAGCGCAGCCAGGACATCGCGCCTCGCGCCCGCGACTGGGCCGAGCTGCGCCCGGAATGGGCCCTGGCCGGCTGCCAGGCCTTCATCGCCGCGCCGCGCGCGCGCACGGCCGGACGCGACCTGGCAGGACGCGCCTTCCTGCACGACTACGACTGGCGGCGCGACGAAGGTTTCGGCGTGCTGGAATTGATCCTGACCGCACCGGTCGTGGTCGCCAGCTGGATCAGCCTGCAGTACTACGGATCGACGGTCGCGCCCGAGGTCTTCGGCGCCGGCAACAAGCTGCTGCACAACGTCACCGGCGGCATCGGCGTGGTCGAGGGCAACGGCGGCCTGCTGCGCGGCGGACTCCCCTGGCAATCGGTCCATGACGGCGAACGGCTGATCCACGAACCACTGCGGCTGTCGGTGCTGATCGAAGCACCGACAGCCGCGATCACCGACATCCTCGAACGCCATCCGCAGGTTCGCGCGCTGTTCGACAATCGCTGGCTGCATCTCTTCGCGCTGGACGAGCAGGGCCACATGGCGTCGCGCTACACCGGCGAGTTGCGCTGGGAGGCGTGTCCTGGCGATGCGCGATTCAAGCGCAGCGCCGTGCCGGCACACGCGTGACCGGATGTCACCTGGTCACATCGACCCACCTGTCGACGTCCCTGCACCTGATGCGGGCGGCTGCCTGGCGACGCGTCAGATCCTGGATCGCATCGGTGACAAGTGGAGTCTCTACATCGTCGCCATGCTGGCGAACGGTCCGCAGCGCTTCAACGCATTGAAGCGTGGCATCGACGGCATTTCCCAGCGCATGCTGACGCTGACCCTGCGCGGACTGGAACGCGACGGATTGGTCACGCCCACGCTGTATCCGACAATTCCTCCGCGCGTCGATTACGCACTGACCGACCTTGGACGCACGCTATTGAAGCCGGTCATGGCGCTGGTCCATTGGGCGAACGAGAATCAACGCGCCATTGCCGAAGCGCATCGACGTTTCGACGAGGCGCCGGAGCAAGATCAGGTCTTGGTTCAGGGCGTCGTCTACCAGCGTCGCTAGTCAGACCCCGTTTTCGTGGGGCGCGGCTGGAAGAAGCAACTGCCAGTAAGCGACATCCACCCAACGGCCGAGCTTGTAACCGACCTGCTCGAAGTGCGCGACCTTCTTGAACCCCAGCGCCTCGTGCAGCCGGACACTTGCATCGTTCGGCTGAGCGACACCGCCGATGACCACGTGCAACTCCAGCCGTCGCAGTGTTTCCAGCAGCGCGCCATACAGGACAGCGCCCAGCCCTCGCCCACGATGCCCATCATCCAGGTAGATCGTGGATTCCACCGAACGCTGGTACGCCTTCCTCGCTCTCCACTGGGTGGCGTAAGCGTATCCAACGACTTCGTCGCCCACCAGCGCCACCAGCCACGGAAGGCCGACGCGCTGGACGTCTTCAATGCGCCTGGCCATGTCGGCCGACGTCACGGGATCCAGTTCGAACGTGACGCACGTGTTGGCGATGTAGTGGTTGTAGATGTCCGCGATGCGCTGGGCATGCACGGGACTGGCCGAAACGACGGTCGCTGTCACGGTCACCGGCTTCCTTTGTTGATGAGAGGCAAGGCCTGGATCACAGGCGCTTCGACATGCAGACAGCGCTGGACGGACAGAGGCGTTCGAACTGGCTCGACGCCCCGACCAGCGGCGGCACCTGCCGCCGGTCGCACTGTACGTAGCCCATGGCGGTGAACACATCCTGCGCCGTCGTGGTCAGCAGATACAAGGCAAGCACCTCACGCTGCACAGCCAGGCGCTCCGCCTCCCGAACCAGCCGACGCCCGAGTCCATCACCGCGATGCCCCTCCACGACGCACAACGACCGCAGCACGCCGTGTTCGCCATGGAATTCGACAGCCACCGTACCGACCAACCCATCCCGACGCGCGGCAAGGAACTGTCGCGACGCGTGACCGGCGATCAGGTCGGAGGTCGGCAACCCCGAGGACTGCAGCAGTTCTTCCGTCTGCGGATCGAACTGCGACAGGCTGATCACGACGTCCATGACCTCACCTCGGTATGTGCAGAAGAACGACACGGCGGTTGGCGGCAGCCTGGCGATGCGCCGTCGGCGCGACATGAGCCGTGTCCACGCTCATGTCGCAGCCATCTCGCATCGAGTGGCCAAGTTTCAGCAAGTCCGTCCTGCTTCGCAACGCACGTCGCCGCCGCAGCAGTTCTCGGTCAGGTAATCGAGCAGGCGCGTCATCGTGTCGAACTCGGCGCGATAGCAGACCGTCCTGCCCCGTTGCTCGGCGCGGATCATTCCGACAGCAGCCAGCTCCTTCAGGTGGAAGGACAGGGTCGGCCCCGGCAGGGTCAGCGCGCTGGCGATCTCGCCCGCCAGCTTGCCCGCCGGTCCGGCCTGGATGAGCAGCCGGAAGATGGCCAGACGGGTCTCGTGGCCCAGTGCCGACAAGGCCTTGGTTGCGGTCAAATGTTCCATTATTTTAGAATAATGGAATTAATGAAACCAGGCAATCGATCATGGACCTTCCCAATCTGGATGCAACGCTTGCGCCCGCAGCGGATCGCGCGCGCCTGGCCGCCGGCGATGCCGAGCACAAGCCGCGCATCCTGATCCTGTATGGATCGCTGCGTCCGGAGTCCTACAGCCGAAAGCTGGCACTGGAAGCGCAACGGCTGCTCGACTACTTCGGCGCCGAGACCCGCGTTTTCGATCCGCACGACCTGCCCATGGTCGATGCCGTCGGCCCGGACCATCCGAAGGTGCAGGAACTGCGCGCCGCTTCCCTGTGGTCGGAAGGCCAGGTCTGGGTGAGCCCCGAACGTCATGGCGCGGTGTCGTCGGTCTTCAAGAACCAGATCGACTGGCTGCCCCTGCAGGAAGGCAGCGTCCGCCCGACGCAGGGACGCACGCTCGCGGTGATGCAGGTCTGCGGTGGATCGCAATCCTTCAACGTGGTCAACGCGCTGCGCCTGCTTGGTCGCTGGATGCGGATGGTGACCATCCCGAATCAGTCGTCGGTGCCCAAGGCCTGGCAGGAGTTCGACGCCAATGGCCGCATGAAACCATCGGCGTACTACGACCGCGTGGTGGACGTCATGGAGGAACTGGTGAAGTTCACCTATCTGGTGCGCGGCCGCAGCGACTACATGGTCGACCGCTACAGCGAGCGCAAGGATACGCAGGCCGCCGCTGCACTGGCGGCGGCCGCAGGCGCGGTCGAAGCCAGCCAGGCGGCAAAGACCGCGCCATGAAGGCCGTGATCTGCCACAACCCGGAATGCGGCACCTCGCGCAACACCTCGCCCTGATCCGTCACGCGGGAGCACTCCCACAGGTCGTCGAATACCTCAAGACGCCTCCAAGCCGGAAGCGACTTGTGGAGCCGATCGCCGCATCCGGGCTGACGGCACGAGAGGTTCTTCGGGAGAAAGGCACGCCGTATCACTCGCCGAAGCTACGGCATCCCGAGTTGACGGACAGCGACCTGCTGGACGCGATGCTGGAAGGCGAGCCGGAACACGACCGAAATGCCAAGCCTGCTTCAGGGCGCGCCGATCAGCCAGCGCCGCCCACGAAGGAGGTCACCTCACTCCCACTCGATCGTCGCCGGCGGCTTCCCTGAAATGTCGTAGACCACCCGCGAGACCCCGCGCAGTTCGTTGATGATGCGATTGCTCACGGTGCCGAGGAAGTCGTACGGCAGGTGCGCCCAGTGCGCGGTCATGAAGTCGATGGTCTCCACCGCGCGCAGCGCGATCACCCATTCGTAGGCGCGGGCGTCGCCGACCACGCCGACCGATTTGACCGGCAGGAACACGGCGAAGGCCTGGCTGGTCTTGTCGTACAGGTCGGCCTTGCGCAGTTCGTCGATGAAGATCGCGTCGGCCTTGGCCAGCAATTCGGCGTACTCGCGCTTCACTTCGCCGAGGATGCGCACGCCCAGGCCGGGCCCGGGGAACGGGTGTCGGTAGACCATGCTGCGCGGCAGGCCGAGTTCGACGCCAAGGCGCCGCACTTCGTCCTTGAACAGTTCGCGCAGCGGTTCGACCAGGCCCAGCTTCATGTGCTCGGGCAGGCCGCCGACGTTGTGGTGGCTCTTGATGACGTGGGCCTTGCCGGTCTTGCTGCCGGCCGACTCGATCACGTCCGGGTAGATGGTGCCCTGCGCCAGCCACTTGGCGTTGCGGAGCTTGTTCGACTCTTCGTCGAAGATCTCCACGAACAGGTTGCCGATGATCTTGCGCTTGGCTTCCGGATCGCTGACGCCGGCCAGCGCCTGGAAGTAGCGGTCGGCGGCGTTGACCCGGATCACCTTGACGCCCATGTGCTCGGCGAACATCGCCATCACCTGGTCGCCTTCCTGCCAGCGCAGCAGGCCGGTGTCGACGAACACGCAGGTCAGCTTGTCGCCGATCGCCTTGTGCAGCAGCGCGGCGACCACCGACGAATCGACGCCGCCGGACAGGCCGAGGATCACTTCGTCGTCGCCGACCTGGGCGCGCACGCGGGCGATCTGGTCGTCGATGATGTTGGCCGCGGTCCACAGCGTGGCGCAGCCGCACACGTCGACCACGAAGCGGCGCAGCAGGGTCTGGCCCTGCAGGGTGTGGGTGACTTCCGGATGGAACTGCACGCCGTACCAGCGCTTGGCCTCGTTGGCCATGGCCGCGACCGGGATGCGGTCGGTGACGGCGGTGATGGTGAAGCCCGGCGGCACCTGCGAGACGTGGTCGCCGTGGCTCATCCACACGTTCAAACGCGACGCGCCTGCGTGATCGGTCAACCCGGAGAACAGCGCATCGGCAGCGACCACCTCGACCTCGGCATGGCCGAACTCGCGCTGGTCCGCCGCTTCGGTGGCGCCGCCGAGCTGCGCGGCCAGGGTCTGCATGCCGTAGCAGATGCCGAAGATCGGCAGGCCGCTGTCGAACACTGCCTGCGGCGCGGCCGGCGCGCCCGGCAGCGTGGTCGATTCCGGGCCGCCGGAGAGGATGATGCCTTTCGCCCCGAAGCCGGCGATCTCGGCCGGATCGTGGTCCCACGCCCAGATCTCGCAATACACGCCCAGTTCGCGAATGCGCCGCGCGATCAACTGCGTGTACTGCGCACCGAAATCGAGGATGAGGATCTTGTCGCTGTGGATGTTGGTCATTGGGGCCGGGAATCGGGAACGGGGAATCGGGAATGGGCAAAGCGGTGCAGACGCTGGTTCATCGATTCCCGACTCCCGATTCCCCATTCCCGGATGGGCGTCAGCCCATCCTGTAGTTCGGCGGTTCCTTGGTGATCTGCACGTCGTGGACGTGGCTTTCGCGCTGGCCGGCACCGGTGATGGTGACGAACTTGGGCTTGGTGCGCATGTCCTCGATGGTGGCGCAGCCCACGTAACCCATGGTCGCGCGCAGGCCGCCGATCAGCTGGTGGATGATGCCGCTGAGCGGACCGCGGTACGGCACGCGGCCTTCGATGCCTTCCGGCACCAGCTTGTCGGCGTCGGAGGCATCCTGGAAGTACCGATCCTTGCTGCCCTTCTCCATCGCGCCCAGGCTGCCCATGCCGCGGTAGCTCTTGTAGCTGCGGCCCTGGAACAGTTCGACCTCGCCCGGGGCTTCCTCGGTGCCGGCGAACAGGCCGCCGACCATCACCGTGGAAGCGCCGGCGACCAGTGCCTTGCCGATGTCGCCGGAGTAGCGGATGCCCCCGTCGGCGATCAGCGGGATGCGGTCCTGCAGCGCCTCGGCGACCATGTCGATCGCGGTGATCTGCGGCACGCCGACGCCGGCGACCACACGCGTGGTGCAGATCGAGCCGGGGCCCACGCCGACCTTGACCGCGTCGGCGCCGGCGTCCATCAGCGCCAGCGCGGCGTCGCCGGTGACGATGTTGCCGCCGATCACCTGCAGCTGCGGGTAGGTCTTCTTGACCCAGGCCACACGGTCGATGACGCCCTGCGAATGGCCGTGCGCGGTGTCGACGATGACCACGTCCACGCCGGCCGCGGCCAGCAGTTCGATGCGCTGCTCGGTATCGCCGCCGACGCCCACCGCGGCGCCGACCAGCAGCCGCGTGGCGGCGTCCTTGGCGGCGTTGGGGTTGTCGGTTTTCTTCTGGATGTCCTTGACCGTGATCAGGCCGCGCAGCTCGAAGCCGTCGTTGACCACCAGGATCTTCTCGATGCGATGGCGGTGCAGCAGCTGCAGCACTTCCTCGTCGCTGGCGCCTTCGCGCACGGTGACCAGGCGATCCTTCTTGGTCATGATGTGGCGGACCGGATCGTCGAGCTTCTTCTCGAAGCGCATGTCGCGGCTGGTGACGATGCCGACCAGTTCGCTGCCGTCGACCACCGGCACGCCGGAGATGTTGCGGGCGCGGGTGAGTTTGAGCACCTCGCCGATGGTGGTCTCCGGACCGACCGTGAACGGCTCGGTGATGACGCCGGCCTCGAACTTCTTGACCTTGGCCACTTCGGCCGCCTGCTGCGCCGGGGTCAGGTTCTTGTGGATGATGCCGATGCCGCCGAGCTGGGCCATGGCCACCGCCAGGCGGTGCTCGGTGACCGTGTCCATCGCGGCCGAGAGGATCGGCAGTTTCAGGCGCAGGTCGCGGGTCAGCCGGGTTTCCAGGCTGACGTCCTTGGGCAGGACGGTCGAATGGGCGGGGACGAGCGAGACGTCGTCGTAGGTGAGAGCTTCAGCCTGGATGCGCAGCATCGGCGGACCCGAGTGTGGGGAAGCGCGGCATTTTAACGCATTGGGGCGGGGATTTGGGAGTCGGGATTGGGGATTCGTCAAGACCGGCCCCCTGCGCAGTCGACCGTTTGCCTGGCTGTCAGATGGCCGATTCGAAGGCCTACCGATCCCGGATGCGCCGTGCATGCGCTTTTGCTGTTGCCTTTAACGAATCCCGAATCCCGAATCCCCAATCCCCAATCCCGCGCAGCCTTCAACGAATCCCTAATCCCGACTCCCCGC
>NZ_NKUH01000032.1:0-49061 GCF_009192895.1 Xanthomonas sp. LMG 12460
GATTTGGGAGTGGGGATTCGCAAGAGCCCAAGCTCGGACTTCTCGCGTTGTTGGCGGTCGTACCCTCATCCGCCCCTGCGGGGCACCTTCTCCCGAGGGGAGAAGGAAGCAGCCAAAGCCCCTCTCCCACCGGGAGAGGGGTTGGGGTGAGGGTCCGAGGCGCAAAGCGCCTGCAACGATCTTGCGATACGAGGCTTCGCCCGTATCCTCATCCGCCCCTGCGGGGCACCTTCCCCCAAGAAGGGGGCCATGGTCCCGATGGGAGAAGGGAGAGGGGTTGGGGTGAGGGTACGGAGCGCACAGCGCCATCGACCTCACCACCCGGCTTTTGCCAATCCCCAATGCCCTAATCCCCAATCCCAGCCTCAAGCCACTCCCGAAATCCCAAATCCCGAATCCCGGCCCCTCACTCCCTTGCCCCGCCATTAACACCTCGTTAACGTGACCTCCCCCACCCGCTCTGGAGAGCCACGTGTCGCTACCGGTCTCGCGCCGTTCCTTCCTGTCCCTGGCTACCTCCGGTTTGGCGCTGGGCGCCGTGGTCCTGGCGCCCAGCGCCGAGGCGGCGCGGCGCAAGGTCGCCGACACTGCGGCGGCAACACCTGGCGTAGTGCCAGCAACCGGCACGGTGTACCTGAACTTCAACGAATGCCCGCTGGGGCCCTCGCCCGCGGCGCTGGCGGCGGCACAGGCGATCCTGCCGCGCAGCGGGCGCTATCTGTTCGAGCTGTCGGACGAACTGATCGCCGCTTTCGTAGGCCAGCAGCGCCTGCCGGCCGACCACGTGGCGGTGTATCCCGGTTCCAGCGAGCCGCTCGCCCGCGCGGCGCGCGCCTTCACCTCGCCGCGCGCCGGCGTGGTGGTGGCCGATCCGACCTTCGAGGCGGTGGCCGATGTCGCCGCCGCGCAGGGAGCGCCCGTGCGGCGGGTGCCGCTGCGCGCCGACGGCGCGCACGACGTCAAGGCCATGGCCGGCGCCGACCCGAACGCCGGCCTGATCTACCTGTGCAATCCGAACAACCCGACCGGCTCGATCACCAAGCGCGCCGACATCGAATGGCTGCTGGCCAACAAGCCCGCCTCCAGCGTGCTGCTGGTCGACGAGGCCTATCTGCACTACAGCGAGGAGCCGTCGGTGATCGACCTGATCGGCCAGCGCCAGGACCTGCTGGTGCTGCGCACCTTCTCCAAGCTGTACGGCATGGCCGGGCTGCGCCTGGGCCTGGCGGTGGCCGCGCCGGGGCTGCAAACCAAGCTTGCCGCGTTCGGCCAGAATCCGGTGTCGGTGCCCGCGCTGGCCGCCGGCATCGCCAGCCTGCAGGACCTGCAACTGGTGCCGACCCGCCGCGCCGAGAACGCGCGCATCCGCAACGACACCATCGCCTGGCTGCAGAGCAAGGGCTACAAGTGCCTGCCCTCGCAGGCCAACTGCTTCATGGTCGACGTCAAGCGCGACGGCGCCGCCTTCGCTGCGGCGATGGCCAAGCAAGGCGTGATCGTCGGCCGCAGCTGGCCGATCTGGCCGAAGCTGGTCCGCGTCACCGTCGGCAGCGAAGCGGAGATGCTGCGGTTTCGGGAGGCTTTTATGAAGGCGCGCAAGTAGCGCGTTTCCGGATGATACGCCCAGCGTTTCCTAGACATCTCAAGGCCATGGAAAATAGCAGATTGGGAGTTGTCCATGAACAACTAGCGGTACATGGAAGAGTTCAGTGTCGAGCGATCCGGCAGGTGACAGGCCTTGGGTGCAAGGTAGCAGAAGTCACCGAGCGGAGGAGTCTCACAACGCACAGCCTGCAAGCCTAGCTACACAAGGTTCGGCAAGGCTGGTGAGGTTCAGCATACCGAGTTGGATCAGAGCGCCGAAATCCAACGTCTAAGGAAGGCCTAAACAAAAAGGAAGGCCTAAACAAAGTAGCCTGATCTGCAACAATCCATCAACGAACCGGGCGGACGATTTCAATCTAGCTGATCTTCGGCGATACGGAGTACAACGCCAAGCGCAATCAGACGCGGCGCAAGATGTTCCTGCCCGAGATGGATCAGGTGGCGCGGTAGAAGGACCTGCTAATGCTGATTTAGCTGCACCATCCAAAGTCGAGGCATCCGGAGCGATAGCTGTACCTGATGGAGACAATACTGCGATCCATCTTTACAGCAGTGGTACGCCTTGAGCGATCTATCGGCCACTTTCTGGCACCCCATCGGTTGGTCAGCAGCAAAAAGTAGGCTCGCAACTGCCACGGCGCGCCGGCGAGAGTTCTTCGGCAAACGCGCAATTGTATAGAATGAGAAATTGAATCTATTTAATATACTATCTAGCTATTACAAAACAACTACAATCATTACTTAAGCACAAAAACAGATTGCACAGCAAGGTCCTCATCCAGATGGCCACAAAGCGCAAACAACCTCTTGACACCGCCTTCACAGTCGACTAGGCTCGAGTAATGAAAGAAAAGCGCCCATCACAAGACTCTGATCTTATAGAGCCATTGTTTTGGCGCCCCCCACCGGCAATTAATCCAACAGATCAAAATTTAGATAGACCCAAAGGGCTTATTTTTTTTGCGTTGCTTGGGATTTTATCCGTTATTACAGTGCTGATACTGGCGCACTCCTTCTTGCATGCACGCGCCGCCCATAAAGACACGCAACATAAGCCGAGCGCAGACTCAGTAAGCATTGTCACAAGGGAGGGAATTGATTGAAAAAGATACCCTTCAGATTGCGACCCACGGGGTTATTGCAGAGCGAAGCAACAGAATGCGGTTTAGCATGCGTTGCAACTATTTTGCGCCTACACGGACAAGCCATAAGTCTGCATGCTTTAAGAAGGGAATTTGGCCCATATCCTCGTGGGATGACGCTAGCGCAAATGTCTGATCTGCTAAGTGCGCTAGATGTGGGCCATCTACCCGTCAGCATGAACCCAGAGAAGATTCCTAGGGAGTTTGCTCCCTTTATTGCGCACTGGGAGCACAACCACTACGTCGTTGTTTTAAAGCTAAATACCAAACGCGTCGAACTGCATGACCCAGCTATTGGTCGCTACACAATAAGCCGCCAAGAGTTCAACATTAGATTCACGGGTGCGGCAATGCTCATAAAAAGCGTTTCACAAGCGCCAATGAGATTAGCACAAACTCGAAGCAAATCAAGGGAAATATTCACCATTCCGGCTGGCTCCGTTAGTAGCGTCCTGCTCGTGATCTGCATTGCAGCAGGGATTGAAGCTATTGCAATGACACTGCCTTTCCAAGCGCAGATGTTGATAGACCAGCTATCGCTGAATGATTTAGACGGCCACATTATCGTGCTTAGCGCAGGGCTTTTCGCAGCGCTCTCAATCATTCAATTTATACTCGGAGTAGGTCGTAGTGCGGGAATTTCCTGGATTGGTAGCAAAGTCAATATTGCCTGGTCTAGCGAACTGCTAAAGCGCTCCCTGCTCCTGCCAGCAGATTTCTTTACCAGAAGGAGCCTAGGGGAAACGCTGTCTCGCTTTTCATCAATGGAGTCTATCCAGGCTGCGCTAACCTCCACCGCATGCGAAATTATCCTAAGCAGCATAATTAGCCTTTTCGCTTTTGGAGTAATGCTGACCTACAGTTTGCAGCTCACGCTGATCGTCACCGTGTTTTGCGCAGCCTGCTTGTTGTTAAGCATTGCGGGTAACGCCCATCTAGCGCCATTGTCAGCGCGAGCTATTATAACCTCAGCTAAGCAGCAGACTGATCTTGTCGAAACGCTCAGAGGAATGCATGCAGTCAAGCTTGCAAACAAAGAGAGTCTTCGACAGTCGCGTTATGTTGAACTTCTAACCAACGCACAGATTGCGAAGATGCACGTACAGCGTGTCACTAGCAACTATCAACTTACCCAGGTACTGACACAGAACTTGAGAAGAGTTCTAGTTCTCGCCTTTGGCACCGTACTAGTATATGGAAAAAATCTTTCGCTTGGCGGTCTTGTGGCATTTATGGCATACGCAGAGTATGTCGGGGCACACTTATCTACACTTGCAAGCCATCTTCAGGAGCTACTGCTGCTTAAAGTTCATTCCGAGCGCATTAACGACATCGCCGAAGCCCAGCCAGAGAGCACTCAAATTAGTTCTAAAGAAGCGCTCATGAAACCTTCGTTTGAAATTAGAGACGTTAGTTTTGGCTATGTCCGAAATGAAGCGAATGTCCTGAATAATGTCTCGTTACGTGTAGAGTATGGTCAGTGTGTGGCAATCACAGGAGATAGCGGAGGTGGCAAAAGCACGCTCTTCAACATCATGACAGGTAGCCTGCTTCCCTCATCTGGACACGTCTTGATCGACGATCAGGACATTCACGATTTCGGCCTTAACAACTTTCGTGAACACATTGCTGTAGTGCGCCAGGAAGATACCATCTTTTCGGGAAGCATCGCAGAGAACATCAGCTTCTTCGATCCAAATTTCTCGATGGACAGAATCATTGCTGCGGCTTCGGCAGCGTCAATCCACAAAGACATCAGTGAGATGCCCATGGGATATAGCACCCCTGTTGGAGATATGGGGAGTACACTTTCTGGTGGGCAGAGACAGCGCATTCTGATTGCACGCGCGATATATAGAGAGCCAAAATTGCTTTTCCTGGATGAAGCCACCAGTAGCCTGGACATGAAGAATGCAGAGATTGTGGATCAGGCTATCAGAAAGACGGGAATCACGCGCATTATTGTGGCACATCGCAAAGAAACTATTGCTATGGCCGACCGAGTGTTTGAAGTTAAGAATGGCCAACTTATCAATATTCCAGGAAGACAGGCAACGAACATAGTTGTGTAGCTGCACTGCACGATGGCGAATGCCGAAAAGCCAAAAGAGAGTAGGCAAAACCCAAGGAGAAACGTATGAATAACGAAATTTTCCGAGTCTTGAAGAAAGAAGAACTGACCCAGGTGGCTGGTGGTGAGGTTGTTCATACCATGCATACTCATAACGCGTGCCATATGGACGGCACAAACGATGCCGTCTGCTCTGGTTCTGGTTCCGGTGGCAACATCGCGCCGTCATTCAAGCGCTAAGCATAAAGGGAGGCTTTCTTAAGAAAGCCTCCTCAAATGCAAGTCTCATACAATGATATTGATTTTTACCACCAGTGACGACCCCTCTTCCAATGCAGTAGTGCGAGAACTCGTACGAAAGGGAGAGCCCGTTGTGCGCATCAATCAAGGTGACGATACCGCAATGCTATGCCTGACGGCTGATCAGGCGGGTTGGCAGCTCAAGATAGATAACATCCACATAGATAGTAATATGGTGAAGTCTGTGTGGTATCGAAAAGGAAGTTTCTGGTTCGATGAGATTTTTTCTACTGAAGATGCAGGAACAGCAAAATCAATTTCAGCCATTTTGGATGGCAGACTGACCCGCGAATCAAACGCGGTTAAGGCTTACTTTCATTTCATACTTAAATCCAAAAAAATCAGGATTCTCGGGCACTCTCAGATCGGCGATCTCAATAAACTGATCGTTTGTAAAATTGCGCGAGAAGCTGGACTAAACGTCCCCGACTATTTAGTGACAAATGATGGCGGCCGAGCGCTTGACTTTGTACAACAAGGAGCATGTGTAAGCAAGCCAACCAGTGACTGCCTTTATGCCTGGGACTATGAGATCACTAGACGCGCCTATTTCTCTTATACAGAGTTAGTCCTACCTGAAGAGGCAGCGACCATCCAATGTGGTAGTCCGCCGTCATACCTACAACATCTTGTCCCAAAAAGCTACGAGGTAAGAAGCTTCTATCTGGATGGTCAATTTTTTTCATGCGCGATCATGTCGCAGGAAGATGCAATGACAACAATCGACTACCGCAAATACAACAATGCACGCCCTACTCGAAACATACCGATTACACTTCCTGTTGACATCGCCACACGTACAAGAGAGCTGTTCAAGCGACTTAACCTGAATACTGGATCAGTAGACTTCATCGTCGGCAATGACGGTACTTATTACTTCCTCGAGATAAACCCAAGCGGGCAATTCGGAGCAATATCCGAGGCATGTGGGTTTGACCTTCACCAACGGGTAGCGCTCTGGCTTAGTTGGCGAGGCGCGGCATATGTCTGATTCTATTAGTCCGTCAGATCTGGCATTGCTCGGTGAAGAGCACTACTCCTCTGAGCGCATACCATTAGGATTTCGCAAAATTTTTTATCGCGACATCCGTGATACTGAACTAAAACTTATAGGAAAGTTCTGGAATTCCAGGCTTTCCGGATTTGAGTTATCTGGCACATCTTATCAACTCCCGATAAGCAATTGGGGCAGCGATATTTAATGGAATACTTTTCATACTTCCCAAATTGCCCACTCGTCGAGGGGGCTAGCCACTCTGCATTTTATGACTTTCGAACATCCTCAATAATCCGCTTTTCTTCTGAGCTGATACCAAAGTTGCATATCCTAAAGAATGCAACGCGCGCTGCGATTGAGAATTCAGAATTTCATCCAGGCCTAAACAAATTGGCCGACAGCCTAATTGATCTTGGCATCGCAGCATATACCATAAGAAAAAATCCTTGGATTGACATCGCCATGCCGGACGTAACAACGCCCTGCATGCCGACCCATGCACTAATAGATGTGGCGTTCAAGCACCATAATTATCAAAAAGTTTTTCTTGAACTTTCAGAAGTTGGTTGCGAGTTCATCCAACTTCGGATTTTTCAGCTCCCCCTTGAAGAAGATTTAATCCTGGAACTTTCGGCTGCAGCTCACATGGCTTCAATAAGAGGAGTTGAGATTATTGCTCCTTTTCGCTCGTTTGAGGATCGTTTTTGGCTTACAAACTGCCTTCAAAGTAACGGCCAGATTTCAGGGATCACCTTTCATTCGGCGCCCGTCCAGACCAAGGATTGGGACATCGTACTCGACACTGGGCAGAATATCCGCTTTCACGCTAAGCGCTTAAACTCAAGCCAAGATTGCGGAACCATTACACAAGCATCAATTTGCGCACCTACGGTATCGAATTTCAGGATACTAAAGGTATCCAATGGTTGCCACGCGGGCAAGGTTGGCATTGATGCTGATGGTCATATCCGCAATTGCCCCGCTTCCAGGCAATCCTTCGGCGTGATTGGACAGACTCCTATTCAAGAAGTGGTGATTAGCGCAAGTTTTCAGGCGACTTGGGGGATAACCAAAGATACGCTCGATGGATGCAAAGACTGTGAATTCCGCTATGCATGTACTGATTGCCGTGTTTTTATCAATAGTCCTGATGTAAAAACGGCCAAGCCCTCAAAATGCACTTACGATCCTTACACTGGTAATTGGAGATCCAATGTGCAGTGTTGAGCCGCGCAACTTATTTGAAATTTCAAATCTAAAGTTCTGGCTTAGACAATGGATCAGGCGGTCTCCGGTCATCTCGAGCATTTTCATACTACTAATTGCAATGGCAATTGGCGGAGTAAGTACCATGGAAGCCGTCATGCGAGGACTGAAGGCCGATCCAGTTCCAGGGCGTAGTCATCAGATCTTCCATGTCCAGTTGGACCCAAGGCCTGCGCGTGGATACAGGGGTGGTGACGCATATCATCAAGGGGTCGAGCCACCTCCAGGACTCACGTGGCAGGACGCGCAGGCACTGTCAGACACCAGCCCTGATGTGAAAGCCGCCGCGCTCGCACAAGGACGAGTTCCGGTACGCAGCGACATGTCGTCCGTCAAACGCTACGCAACAGCGCGTTACCTCAACGCTGCCGCCTTTGCCTTGTTTGATATGCCAATCTGGGCGGGCCGGCCTTGGACAAAGCAAGAGGAAGCGCGTCGCGATCGTGTAGTAGTCATCAGTCGCAGATTGGCTGAAGAGATGTACAGCGGCAATGTCGCCTTGGGGAAATTGATTCAGATCGCAGGCAAAAATTTCGAGATCGTCGGCATTCTGAATGAGTGGAACATTTATCCCCGTTTTTACGATCTAGCAAGCTCTGGCTTCAATGTCGAGGATATCTTCGTCCCTCTACCATTAGCAATTGAAAGCTCAATGCCTGTCACGGGCTCCATCGACTGTTTCGGACCTCAGCAGAATGATCTTCGCTTCTCGCCATGCACTTGGCTTCAGTATTGGGTCGAGCTTCCAGACAATGCGAGCGTTTCACGTTACAAGGATGTTCTGCATGCACTCTATCAATCCAGGAGAGAATTGGGACTCTATGATCGCCCCGAAAACTGGCAACTGCGCACACTACAGCAGTGGATTGAGCAGAACATTAAAATACCGCTGGTTTTCAAAATTCAGACAATCGCATCTTACTTCTTTTTACTAGCGTGCCTTATCAACTGCTCCGGCCTGCTATTCGTAATGTTCCACCATCGAAAAAAAGAGGTCGGCATCAAGCGCGCCCTGGGCGCCACGCGTTCAGTGATCGTCGCCGAATTCATTTCGGAGTCAAGCGCACTCGGGATATTTGGGGCAACGCTTGGAGTCTTATTTGGTGTCGTGGGCGTATTCGTAATGCGCTGTATCAACCCCCCATATGCCAATTATTTCAACTTAAACCTTGGCTCTTTGTGCATAGCAGCCATTCTCGCCATCGCCATGTCAATATTGTCAAGCCTCTGGCCGGCGATCAATGCGAGCAAGGTGGATCCGGCAAGCGCAATGCGGGGTTAATCAGTGATTCCCTCTATCAAAGCTTTTTTTAGATCCTATAAGCTCGCGGTTTGCTTCCTTGTCCTTGAGCTGGCTCTGGCATTTTGCATGGTGACTTTCTGCTTCGTTTTCATCATGCAAAGCATCGAGCGCATGACATTAAGCTCAGGTGCTGATGACCGCCATGTCATTTGGATTCAGTATTCCGATGGTGATGAAGACAAACGAAGTCCCGCGCAGAAATTAGCGGAGGCAAATACAGATTTGCGCACACTTGCAAGCATCAATGACGTCCGCGCCGTCGTTCAAGCTCAGGCAGTACCGTTGAGTGGCTCTGCGTCGACAGCTCGAATCTTGCCTGATCTAAGCAAACCGGAAGTAGGCATTGACCATGTCAATCTCTATCCCACAACATCCAATGTAGTGGACGCGTTCGGCCTGACGCTCATAGCGGGGCGGGCGTTAACTCAGGACGATGAGGTTGACTATTCGATCCAGACCCCGCCGCGAGGAGCGGCGCTGGTAACGAAATCCTTGGCCGAAAGGCTTTGGCACGGCAACCCTGCAGTAGGCAATGTCATCCATGATGGCAGTGGTTCGTATAGCGCGACGGTGGTCGGCGTAGTTGATAGGGCAGCGAAATCTTCCATCGGCGATCTTGCTTCGTCAAATGACTCAGTTTTCTTTGCGGTCAAACCTGGTTTTGACTACTCAATCTATGTGCTTCGCGTTACGGCGGAAGCAAATATAAGCAAAATCCAGGCGCAAGCGCAACAGAAATTGGCAGCCTTGCGGCAGGACCGGACGTTGAACCGCATTGGACTATTGAGCAGTTCTATCGATGACTACTTCCAGGCAGATCATCAGATCGTGAAGTCTCTATTTACAATGATTGCAATCATGTTATTGATCTCCGCGGTTTCTGTCGGCACTCTGGTGAGCTTTTGTGTGCATTCCCGCAGAAGATCGTTCGGCATTCGCCGTTCGCTAGGCGCTACGCGTGGTCAAATAGTCAAACTGATCTTGCTGGAGAACTTGATCCTGGCTATCGCGGCGACCTTGCTGGGACTTATCATTGTCTTAGCTGGAGAACAGGTAACCCTGCGCTACTTTCAGCTTGGGGGCTTAAAGCCTTTGCACATGTTTCTTGGTGCATGTGTCGTTCTGATAACCACACTGATATCCGCAATTGCGCCAGCCTTAGCTTTTGTTCGGCGAAATCCCATGGAAGCAATGAGCTAACCGCCCCGCCATGTCTGACGCCCGCCCCCTGAGTGGCAGGCCGGTTTGGAATCCAAACTTGCGCGCCACTTAAAATCGTGGGGGCGTCGAACTACCAGCGCGGTGCCTTGGTCAACGGCGGCGCCTGGTGCTGGCGGTCGTAGGCGCGCAGGTCGTCGCGGATGTGGGCGATGCGCTGGCGGCCCAGGGCATTGCGGCTGTCGTCCAGGACCACGCCGTCGAGCAGTTCGCCCATGCGCTGCACGGTCGGCAGCATCTTCTCCCAGGCGTCGAGCGCGGTCAGCGGCGCCGGCAGGGTCAGGAAGAAGGCGATCGCCGGGGTCTCCATCTCGCGGATGTGCGCCATGTCGAAGCTGCCCGGCTTCATGATGCTGGCCATGCTGAAGATCGGACCGCGCTCGGGATGGCCCTCGACCAAGCGATGGAACACGTTCATGTGACCGAAGGTCAGGCCGGTCTTCTCCGCGGCCACCACGATGTCCTCGCCGCGCAGCACCTGCCCGGCGCGGGCGGCGACGTACAACGAGACGATCTTGTCGAAATCCTGGCTCGGCCGCTTGCCGAGTTCGGCGCCGGGCGCCTCCGCCGCGGGCAGGCCCAGTTCGGGTTGGCGCACTTCGCCGTCCGCGCCCGGCGCGGCCAGCGCGTCATCGCCTGCGGCCGGGGCGGCGTCGCCCAGCGAGGGTTCGCGGCGCGGCGCGGCCGGATCGACCGGCTCCACGCGCCGGCCCTGGCTCGGTTTCTTCGGGCGGCCGAACAGGAAGATCGCCGCAATCAACAGCAAGCCGGCGGCGAGGATGCCGATGCGTAGCATTGCCATGTCGGACATTCAGGGGTTACTCCGGCAAGGGTACACAGGGGGGAAATATCTGCTGGGTGCGCATCGGGTCGGCCAACACGGGAACCAAGCCTCGACGCGCATCACGTCCTTTAGCATGTCACGTCAGGCCGCGCCCGCCAAACGCGCGGCCTCCTCCAGGTCCACGCTGACCAGGCGGCTGACGCCGGGCTCGCGCATGGTGACGCCGCTGAGCTGATGCGCCGCCTCCATCGTCGCCTTGTTGTGGCTGACGAACAGGAACTGCACTTTCTCGCTCATTTCCTTGACCATCGCCGCCAGGCGGCCGACGTTGGCCTCGTCCAGCGGCGCGTCCACCTCGTCGAGCAGGCAGAACGGCGCCGGGTTGAGCTGGAAGATCGCGAACACCAGGGCAACCGCAGTCATCGCCTTCTCGCCGCCGGACAGCAGCGAGATGCTCGACACGCGCTTGCCCGGGGGCCGCGCCATGATCGCCACGCCGGTGTCCAGCAGGTCCTCGCCGGTCAGTTCCAGGTAGGCGTGGCCGCCGCCGAACAGGCGCGGATACAGCGCCTGCACGCCGGAGTTGACCCGGTCGAAGGTGTCCTTGAAGCGGCCGCGGGTCTCGCGGTCGATCTTGCGGATGGCGTCTTCCAGGGTCTCCAGCGCGGTATTGAGGTCGACGTCCTGCGCTTCCAGGTACTCGGCGCGCTGCGCGGCCTCGCCGTACTCGCTGATCGCCGCCAGGTTGACCGGTTCCAGCCGGCGCATGCGTCCATCGATCTGCTGCACCGCCTGCTCCCACTCGGCCGGGTCGGCATGTTCGGGCAGGCCGTTGATCACGTCCTCGAGCACGAAGCCGGCCTTGACCACCGCCGCCGACAGCTGCTCGGCGCTGAGCACCAGCGCCTGCTGGTCGAGCCGACGCTGGGCGATGCGTTCGCGCTGCGCCAGCGCCTGTTCGTCGCGCTGCTGGCGGGTCTGCTCCAGCGCGCGCAGTTCGTTGTCTATGCCGTCCAGCAGCGCGCGCGCCTCGCCGAGCGCGCGGTCGGTGCGCACGCGCTCGCTCAGCGCGGCCTGGTGTTCGGCCTCCAGCGCCAGCACCGGCGAGTCGCCCTCGTTCAACTGCGCGCTGAGTTCGCCCAGGCGCGCGTCCAGTTGCCCGCGCTGGTTGCCCATCCGCTCCAGCGCCTGGCTCAGCGAGGCGATCTGGGTGCGCTGCGACTCCAGGGTCAGGGCCAGGGCGTGCGAGGCCTCGCGCACCCGCCGTGCGGCGTCGCGGGCCAGGTCGCGCGCTTCGGTGAGCTGGCGGCGCTCGCTTTCCAGCGCATGCCGCACCGATTCCAGGTCGCCCATGCTGGTGACCGCGTCTTCCAGCTTGGAACGCGCCTCGCGCGCCTGCTCGCGGCTGCTGTCCAGGGTTTCCAGCAGCTGCGCGACCTCCAGCTCGATGCGTTCGATGCGGGTGCGCGCGGCGTCGACCTTGCCCTGCTGGCTCTGCAACTGGCCGGCCAGTTCGGAGGCACTGCGGTGCGCCTGGTACAGCTGGCGCTGCGCGTCCTCGCGCTGCTGCTCGCCGGCCAGCAATTGCGCGCGCATCTCGCCGAGGCGGTGTTCGAGATCGGCCTCGCGCTCCTGCAGCGTCTCGATCTGGCCGCGCAGGCTCTGGATCTCGCGCTCGCGCAGCAGTGCGCCCTGCTTGGCCGCGCCGGACCGCGACACGCGCAGCCAGCCCTGGCCCAGGCGCGCGCCGTCGCGGGTGACGATGGAATCGCCCTCGCCCAGCTGCGGCAGCAGCGCCCGCGCCGCACTCAAATCCTCGGCCGCGTGCAGCCGCGCCAGCAGCCGGCGAATCGCGATCGGCCCCTGCACCTTGGCCGCCAGCGAAGTCGGCGCGAACGTCTCGGCCGCCTCCTCGCCGCTGACCAGGGCGATGCGGCCTTCGCCGAGTTCGCCCAGCGCGTCGACCAGTTGTTCCGGCGCCTCCACCAGCACGCCTTCGATCAACTGCCCGAGCGCGCCTTCGACGGCGTTCTCCCAGCCGCTCTCGACGTTGAGCCGTTCGCCGACGCGCGCCGCCGAATCCAGCCCGCGCGCCTGCAGCCAGGCCACCGCCGCGCCCTGCTCCTGGCCGAGTGCGGCCTGCTGCAAGGTTTCCAACGACGACAGCCGGCCGCGCGCGGCCTGCGCCTGCTTGCGCACGTCGGCCAGTTCGGCCTGCGCGGTGCGCTGCTGGTCCTGCAGCGCCGCGACCGCCTGCTTGCGCGCCTCGACCTGCTCGGTCAGCCCGTCCAGCGCGGCGCGCTGGGTCTCGTGCTGCAGTTCCAGTTGCGCGAACGCCTCGGCCAGCGCGTCCAGGTCCAGCCCGGCGCGCTCGGCCAGCAGCGCCTCGCGGCGGCGCTCGGCCTCCAGCGACTGCCGGTCCAGGTAATCGACGCGGGTGCGCTCCACTTCGCCGGCACGCGAGGCTTCGGCGGTGTTGCGCTGATGCGATTCCCAGCGCTGCTGCCAGTCGGCCAGGCGCGCCTCGGCCTCGCGCAGCGCTTCCTGCTTGTATTCGTTGTCTTCCTGCAGCTGCTCCAGCTGCGGGCCGGCCACGTCCACCGATTCGCGCAACAGGGCCAGCTTGGCCTCGTCGGTGCCGATGTGCTGGCCGAGCTCGGCCAGCGCCAGCTGCGCCTCGTCGCGCGCCTTGTGCAGGCGCTGCGACAGATCGCGCTGGTGCTGGATCTGCTGCTCGATCCGGGCCAGGGTGCTGCCGACCTTGTAGACCTCGGCCTGCGCGGTGCTCAGCGCCTCGGCGGCCTCCTCGCGGCGCACGCGGCCGGTCTCGATGCGCGCCTCGGCATCGCGCTGCTCGGCGATCAGCTGCTGCAGGCGGGTCTCTTCCTGGCCCAGCGCCTCGCGCAGGCCCTGCAGGCGTCCGTCCAGGCCGCGGTACTCCAGCGCCTTCCACTGCGCGTCCTTGATCCGCCGCTCTTCCTGCAGCGCCTGGTACTGCTCGGCCTGGCGCGCCTGCCGCTTGAGGTGCTCGAGCTGCTTGCCGATCTCCTCGCGCAGGTCGCCCAGGCGCTCCAGGTTCTCGCGGGTGTGGCGGATGCGGGTCTCGGTCTCCTTGCGCCGCTCCTTGTACTTGGAGATGCCGGCGGCCTCCTCCAGGTACACGCGCAGGTCCTCCGGACGCGCCTCGATGATCTGGCTGATCATGCCCTGCTCGATGATCGAGTAGCTGCGCGGGCCCAGGCCGGTGCCCAGGAACAGATCGGTGATGTCGCGGCGCCGGCACTTGGTGCCGTTGAGGTAGTAGCTGCTGCTGCCGTCGCGGCTGACCTGGCGCTTGACCGAGATCTCGTTGAACGAGGCGTACTCGCCAGCGATGGTGTGGTCGGTGTTGTCGAAGATCAGTTCCACCGTGGCCTGCGACACCGGCTTGCGCGCCGAGGAACCGGAGAAGATCACGTCCGTCAGCGAATCGCCGCGCAGCCGGCTGGCCGAGCTTTCGCCCATCACCCAGCGCACCGCGTCGATGATGTTCGACTTGCCGCAACCGTTCGGACCGACGATGCCGGTCATGTTGGTCGGCAGGTGCAGCGTGGTCGGATCGACGAAGGACTTGAAGCCGGACAGCTTGATGGTCGACAGGCGCATGGTGCGGGCAATCCATGGCAGACGCCGCCGGCATTCCGAGCTGCGCTGCCGCTAATGAAGATCCAGGTGAGGTCCTGCTTCCAACCCATTGATGCGGCTACACCGCCGGGCCGACATCGGACACGAGACGCTGAGTATAGCGGCCCCCGCGCGAGGCTGGGGCGGCCTGCGCCGGGCGGCGGCGATGCGACGGCGGTCGCACTCGCAGCCGGCGGGTCTTGCGCCGGCCGCGCCCGGCCAGGGCCGCATGGCCCGCCGAGGGCGGCGCCGGTCGGCAAAAACGACACGGGCACCTTGCGGTGCCCGTGTCGGTACAGCGATGACGCAGGGATCAGGCGTCGGCTTCGACCACGACCTTGACCGTGGTTTCCACGTCGGCGTGCAGGCGCACCAGCACCTCGTACTCGCCAATGTTGCGGAACGCGCCTTCGCCCAGCACCACTTCGCCCTTCTCCAGCGGCATGCCGGCGGCGGTGAAGGCCTCAGCGATGTCGCGCGGGCCGACCGAGCCGTACAGCTTGCCTTCGGTGGAGGCGTTGGCCTTGACGGTCACGCTGGCACCTTCCAGCTTGGCGGCGCGGGCTTCGGCGTCGTCGTGGATCGACTTGGCCTTGGCTTCGTACTCGGCGCGCTTGGCTTCGAACTCGGCGATGTTGGCGGCGGTGGCCGGCACGGCCTTGCCCTGCGGCACCAGGTAGTTGCGGCCGTAGCCCGGCTTGACGTCGACCTTGTCGCCGAGGCCGCCCAGGTTGGTCACTTTCTGCAGAAGAATCAGTTGCATGGTCTTGCTCCGTTATTCGTTAGCGTCGGCACGCGGCCGCCGCAACGGGTGCTGTCCGAATAGGAGAAGCCGGGATTGGGGATTCGGGAATCGGGATTTGCGCCCGATCGGCACCGCACTCTTTGATCGCCAGACTTCAGTTGAATGCCCGCACCGGGAGGTGCGGGCCGTGTTGCATTCCGGGAGGCCCGGAATTAAACGTCGTGGTTGTCCGTGTACGGGATCAGCGCCAGGAAACGCGCGCGCTTGACCGCCGTGGCCAGCTGACGCTGGTACTTGGACTTGGTGCCGGTCACGCGGCTCGGCACGATCTTGCCGTTCTCGGTGAGGTACTGGCGCAGGGTGTTGAGATCCTTGTAGTCGATCTCCTTGACGCCCTCGGCGGTGAACTTGCAGAACTTGCGACGACGGAAGAACTTGGACATGAGCGTGCTCCTTAGGCGGCTTCGGCGGCGTCGCCGTCGGTTTCGGTGGCGGCGGCGGGCGCATCGCCCTCTTCGTCGTCGCGACGACGGCGCTCACCGCGCTCGGGCTTGTCGGCCTTCTCGTCCTTGCTCTTCATGATCAGCGACTGCTCGGTGTCGGCGCCGTCGCGCTTGATCACCAGGTGGCGCAGCACGGCGTCGTTGAAGCGGAAGCTCTCGACCAGCTCGCTCAGCACGGCCTGGTCCACTTCGATGTTCAGCATGACGTAGTGGGCCTTCACCAGGTTCTGGATCGGGTACGCCAGCTGGCGACGGCCCCAATCTTCCAGACGGTGGATGGTGCCCTTGCCGTTCTCGACCAGCGACTTGTAGCGCTCGATCATGGCCGGGACCTGCTCGCTCTGATCCGGGTGGACCAGGAACACGATTTCGTAATGACGACTCATGGTGTGTACCTTTCGGATGTGGCCTTGCGGCCGGACAGCCCCCCGCGGTGCGACGGCGGTGGGGCAAGGACTCCTGCCGGGAAGGCAGGAAGCCGCACATTATGGCGCAGAAGTGCCGCTGCGGACAAGGTGCCGTGAAGGGCGGCCGGGTGGTGTCCTGACTCGATGAAGCCGGGACCCGGGACCCGGGACCCGGAAAAGCGAGGCCACCCTGCCTTTCGAGGCGACGTGTCTCAACCCTCCTGCACCAGGCAGCGCATCCGGACCGCTCTTCCGGGCCCCCGGTCCCGGGCCCCGGGTCCCGGCTTTAGAGCTCATCCCACAAGGAGGTCGCGCCGCCGCAGCGGCGACGCTCAGGCCGCGCCGGCGTGCGCGGCGTCGGTGGTGAAACTCTCGCCACAGCCGCACTCGGCGGTGGCATTCGGATTGCGGAACACGAAGGTCTCGCCCAGGCCCTGCTTGGCGAAGTCGATCTCGGTGCCGTCCACCAGCGGCAGGCTGGTGGCATCGACATAGATGCGCACGCCGTCCTGCTCGAACACCGCGTCGTCCGCACGCGCCTCGCGCGCCAGGTCGGTGACGTGGCCCCACCCCGAACAGCCGGTGCGCTCCACGCCGAAACGCAAGCCCAGCGCGCCAGGCGTCTGCGCGACGAAGCGCTGCACGCGGGCATGGGCGACGGGGGTGAGACGGATGGCCATGACGAACGACTCCGGCGACTGCGAGCGGACATTATAGGAAGGTTGGCGGCCAATCGCCGCCACGCCTCGCAAGCGCTGCGCTCCAGCCAGTACACTTGCCCCTTCCATATCGAGTCGCTGCGGCGAGGATTCAAGTCATGACGGTGGTGAGCGTTGCACATGCGCTGGCCGGGAAGATCCCGGAAGGCGGCGAAGTCACGGTGCGGGGATGGGTGCGCACGCTGCGCGGATCTGCCGGACTGGCTTTCATCAACGTGTCCGACGGCTCCTGCTTCGCCCCGATCCAGGTGGTGGCGACCGATGCCCTGCCCAACTTCGACGAGGTCAAGCGGCTCACCGGCAGTTGCGCGCTGATCGCCAAGGGCGTGCTGGTGAAGTCGCAGGGCAAGGGCCAGTCGTTCGAGATCCAGGCCAGCGCGGTCGAGGTGGTGGGCTGGGTCGAGGATCCGCTGACCTATCCGATCCAGCCCAAGCCGATGTCGCCGGAGTTCCTGCGCGAGGTCGCGCACCTGCGTCCGCGCACCAACCTGTTCGGCGCGGTGACCCGCATCCGCAACTGCCTGGCGCAGGCGGTGCACCGCTATTTCCACCAGAACGGCTACAACTGGATCAGCACGCCGATCATCACCACCTCCGACGCCGAAGGCGCCGGGCAGATGTTCCGCGTCTCCACCCTGGACATGGCCAACCTGCCGCGCGACGCGCAGGGCCAGGTCGACTTCGGCCGCGACTTCTTCGGCAAGGAGACCTTCCTGACCGTGTCCGGCCAGCTCAACGTCGAGGCCTACTGCCTGGCGCTGAGCAAGGTCTACACCTTCGGCCCCACCTTCCGCGCCGAGAACAGCCACACCACCCGGCACCTGGCCGAGTTCTGGATGATCGAGCCGGAGATCGCCTTCGCCGACCTGGCCGAGGACGCGCGCGTGGCCGAGGACTTCCTCAAGTATCTGTTCCGCGCGGTGCTGGACGAGCGCGCCGACGACCTGGCGTTCATCGCCGAGCGCGTGGACAAGACCGCGATCAGCAAGCTGGAGACCTTCATCAACTCGCCGTTCGAGCGCATCGAGTACGGCGACGCGATCGGCCTGCTGCAGAAGTCCGGGCAGAAGTTCGAGTTCCCGGTGGAATGGGGCCTGGACCTGCAGACCGAGCACGAGCGCTGGCTGACCGAGCAGCACGTCGGCCGCCCGGTGGTGGTGACCAACTACCCCGAGCACATCAAGGCCTTCTACATGCGCCTGAACGACGACGGCAAGACCGTCGCGGCGATGGACGTGCTGGCGCCCGGCATCGGCGAGATCATCGGCGGCAGCCAGCGCGAGGAGCGCCTGGACGTGCTCGACGCGCGCATGCTGCAGTTCGGCCTGGATCCGCAGCACTACGGGTGGTACCGCGACTTCCGCCGCTACGGCACGGTGCCGCATGCCGGCTTCGGCCTGGGTTTCGAGCGCCTGGTGGTGTACGTGTGCGGGCTGAGCAACATCCGCGACGCCATCCCCTACCCGCGCGCGCCGGGCAGCGCCGAGTTCTGAGCCGGCACGGGGAGCGCGCGCCATGATCCTGTTCTTCGCGCTGTGCTTCGTCGGCGTGGCGATCGCCGGGGCCAGCGCGTTCCTGATCTTCTGGCCGCTGACCCTGGTGCACATCCGCGACCGCCATCCGCCGCTGGTGGCGGCGTTCGGGCCGGGTGCCTTCCTCAAGCCGGTCGCGCTCGGCTGGCTGCTGGCGCGGCGCTACCGTCCGCTCGGCGACCGCGGGCTCTCCGGGCTGGCCACGCCGGCCTGGCTGTCGCTGATGACCATCTTCTTCGGCCTGGGCATGGCCGCCCTGCTCTGGCTGCTTTCCCTGGTGATTCCATGACCTCAGATTCTCCCTCCCACGATCAGTGGTACCTGGCCAGCCTCGGCCGCCTGCTGGTGTGGGCACGCCTGCGCGTGCGCGACGCCGGCACCGCCGAGGTGCTGGACAGCGACGGCAACACTCTCAGCTACGACAGCGAGGACACCGCCCGCGCGGCGTTGTTCGATGCCGAATTCGTCGCCTTCGATGGCCTGGACGAGGACGATGCGCGGGCGCGCGGCTTCTCGTTGGGCGAGGTGGCGCCGCCGCAGGCCGACGACGACGCCGGCCTGCGCGGGCGCATGACCCAGACCCTGGGCGCGCGCGCCTGATCCGGGGATGCACGTTCCACCCGCCTTCGCCGAACACGACCTGGGCGCGCTCGATGCGCTGATCGCGGACCACCCGTTCGCCACCCTGGTCACCGTCGCCGACGGCCTGCCCTGCGCCACGCCGTTGCCAGTGCTGTACCGGCGCGACGGCGAACGCATCCTGGTCGAAGGCCATTGGTCGCGGGCCAACCCGCAAGCCCGACACGCCGGGCCGGCCTTGCTGATCGTGCACGGCCCGCATGCCTACGTCTCCCCGGGCTGGTATCCGGACAAGGAGGCGATGGCGCGGGTGCCGACCTGGAACTACGCCACCGCGCACTTGCACGGGCAACTGCACCCCAGCGACGACGAAGCACTGCTGGCCGACGTGGTGGCGCGGCTGAGCGAACGCCACGAACGCGCGCTGGGCAGCGACTGGCGCTACGAGCCGGACAACGACGCGCACCGGCGCCAGTTGCGCGGCATCGTCGGCTTCCGCCTGGAGGTCGAGCGGGTCGAGTTGAAGTTCAAGCTCAGCCAGAACCATCCGCCGGCGAACCAGGCCGCGGTACGCGAGGCGCTGCAGGGCCAGGCCGACACCGGCGCGCAGGCCGTCGCGGCGCTGATGCACGCGCGACGTCCGGACTGAAGCACGCCGCCACGCAGCGCGGCCGACCATGCAGTTGTGCGCACCGCCACGGGACGCGCGGCGGCGCGCGCCGCCTCACCCACAACGGCTGGCCGGTCCCTGCCGGTCGTGCCCGGCATGGCGCGCACTGGCCCTGCCTCCCTCCAGCGGCGACAGACCTTCGCGGATCGCGTAGCGCGTCAATTGCGCGATGCTCTGCATGCCCAGCTTGAGCATGATGTGCTCGCGGTGGGTGCCGATGGTCTTGACGCTGATGTGCAGGCGCGCGGCGATCTCCTTGGTCGACAGCCCCTCGGACAGCAACTGCACGATCTCGCGTTCGCGCGAGGTCAGCAGCGTGTAGGCCGAGACCGCGTCGCCGGGCGGACAGCGGTACTCGCTGACCAGCGACTGCGACAGTTGCGGGCTGATGTACAGCTGATCGTTGCCGACTTGCTGGATCGCGCGCAGCAATTCGTGGAAGGTGCTGTTGCGCGCCAGGTAGCCCTTGGCGCCGGCGTCGATGGCTGCGCGCACATTGGCCGCCGCATCGGAGGCGGCGATGCAGATCGCTTTGCTGCGCGGGCTGCGCTGCAGCAGCCGGCGGGTGGCCTCGATGCCGTTGAGGCCCGGCAGCATCACGTCCATCAGCACGATATCCGGCTGCCGTCGGGTCACCAGTTGCACGCACTCCAGTCCGTCGACCGCGTGGCCGACCACGTCGATGTCCGGCGTGTTGTTGAGCAGGGCCACCATGCCCTCCAGCACAATGCTGCGTTCGGCGGCAATCACGATACGTGTGTTCATTCTCTACCTGTGTTGGCAATGGAACTCCCAACGCGCGACCGCGCGGCAACCCGCGTCCCCCTGCAGCGCGACGCGCCCCTTTTTCAATCGATGCGACAGCGCTGAACCTGCGCTTGCATTACGTTCTCAGCTTGTCACGCTGCGTCATGGCGGCCATCGGTTTCAGGCTGATATGGATGGCGACGACGGCTGAACTTGTGCGGATTGCCGCATTCGTCTCGGTTCGTAGACAGAATCCCGTGCTACCGCGCACGCGCTGTGACGCAGAACGAAATCCTGCGCCGACGAACGATGATGGAAACACCGGCGATACGCCGGTGCCGCGCCGGCGGGTTCATTCCGCTGCCGGCGATGGCGATGGCGGCGGCGGCAGACGCGCGGCTTCCACCTGCAGCATCCCGCGGGCGAACTCGGCGAGCCGCTGCTGGATCGCCGCCGGCGGTGTGCCGGCCTCGATCGACTGCTGCAGGGCCATCAACTGCGCGGCCAACTCGCCCTGCCAGCGCATGCGCTCGTTGTCGTTGCTGGCGCGCTGCACTTCCAGCGACGCCTGCGCCTGCGCCGAGGTATCGCCACGCACCAGCGTCTCCATCAGATCGACCAGACGCTGCAGCAGGCGGTACACCGCGGTCGCGGAGAAGCCGCCCAGCATCGCCAGGGTCGGCTTGCCGAAACTGCGCATGCTGCCGCTTTCGAACAGATCCGGCGGCAACACTTCGACCAGGATCAGCCCGGCGATCAGGCCCAGGATCATGCGCGCGCCGTAGGAGGCGTCGTACTTGGGGTCGTAGCTGGCGTCGGCGACGTAGCGGTGCACCTGGAACAGCGAGGAGAACGAGGCGCCCAGGCCGGCGCAGAACAGCAGGAACAGCGCATTCCACAGCAGCACGCTGCCCGAGGAATCCAGGAAGCCCAGGCGCACGTTGTCCGCGCTGACCTTGCTGGACAGGGCCGTCGCCACCACCGCGAACAGGAACAGCAGCGAGGTCGTGGTCAGCGCGCGCACCAGCGGCAGTGGGCCCAGCAGGGTCGCCCAGTGCGGGCGGCGACGCTCGGCATCGAGCAGGAACACCGCCTGCGGCGTGGCCGGGCGGATCAGTTGCGCCAGCCGCCGGTGGGTGACCGCCAGTTCGTGCGCGTGCACCTCGATGTCGCCGCCATCGGCGTCCGGCGTGCCGGCGCCCAGTAGCGCCGACAGGCGGGCGATCAACTCCGGCGGCACCGCCATGCCGTGCTCCAGCGCATAGCGCGCCATCGCTTCGCATTCGGCGCGCAGTTGCGGCAGGATGCCAGGCGGCGGCAGCCGCGGTCCGGCACGGCGGGCCGCGGTGAGCCGGCGCCACGCGGCGCCGGCCAGCGTCTTGATCCAGACGAGGTTCATCGCACGACTCCTGGACGGAAACGACGGCCGGCGCGTCTGCGCGACGGATTACGGGTTGGCGGGGACGCGTTCCAATAGCGCGCTGTCCCGACGCGTCCCGGTGCGGTCCAGGACCTGCAGTTCGAGATTGCCGTCCGTTCTGGCGCGCAGGGTCAACTGGCCGTCGCTCAGCAGATCGCAATAGCCGCCACGGGCAATATCCAGCGAATACACCGACGTTCCTTCGCGCATGCCGGCGTAATACGCCTGCACTGCGCACTCGCGTGGTGCGCCGTAGCGCAGTTGCACCGAGGGCTTGCCCGGTGCCTGCGGCGTCGCGGCGACGCTCAGGTCCACGGCAACGTCCCGATCGCCGCGCTCGGGGCGCGCCATCCCGCGCCACTTGCCCTGCAGCGGGCTGGGCTGACCCGGATCGCCATGCAGCACCACCGGCAGATCCTTGCCGTCGACGTTCAAGCGCAGGTCGTCGCCGCTGCGCTGCAGGCGCAGCGGCTTGCCCATGAGCTTGTCGCAATAGGCCCCGCCATTGATCGACTCCAGTGCGAAACCGTTACCCGGCTGCGGCTTGACCAGCAACACGCAGTTCAACGGCGAGGCGAATATCAGCCTGGCATTTCCCTCGCGCTGGACCAGGCGCACGGCGGCCAGGCGCTGCGCATCCAGCGCCAGGGTGCCGCTCCATTCGCCGGGCGGCAGCGCGTCTGCGTTGGCCGCTGCGGCCGGCGCAGCAGGCGTCGGCGCCTGCGGTGCGGCACCGGCGGCGAACGGCATGGCCAGGCACAGCGCCAGCCAGAGCGGGAAACGCGCAACACCACGCGAACGGATACGCATGCGACTCTCCTGTTGGATACGAAAGGAAACGATGGGCACGGTCAGGACAGACCGAACCAGAGCAGCGCCACCACGGCCGCCACCATGCACAGTACGGCAAGCAGCCACAGCGCCCGGCGTCGACGCCGGCGCAGCCGCTGCGCGCGGGCCAGCGAGCGCAGGTCGATGTGCAGTTCTCGGCACCACAGGTCGGTGTCGTGCCGGGACAGGATGAAGCCGTGTCTACGCATGTGCGGTCTCCTGGGCGGGATCGTGCGGGGCGGGCGCATCGGACAGCTGCCACAGCTTCAGCCGCTGACCGTCGAACAGCACCTCGCCGACCGGGGTGTGGGTGCCGCGGAACAGGATCTGCAGGCGGTGCCCGGGCCGCCGCGGCCGGCGCGGCAACACCTGCAGCAGCAGGCGCGGCGCCTCGTCCGGCACCTCCTCCACGTCCAGTTCGACGTCGAAGGCCAGGGCCAGTTCGCCGATCTGCGGCAATTGCCAGGCGCGCAGCTCCCACAACGGGATCTGCAGCGACGGCGGCTCGGCCGCGTCCGTCGCCACCGGCAGGGTCTCGCCTGCGCCGAAGCAGGCGCGCAAGGCCTGTGCGTGACGCGCGCGGCAGCGCCGCTGCGCATCCAGCAGGGCCGCCGACAGCCCCTGCAGCAGCAGGTCGAACTCGCAGCGCAGGCTGGCCATCAGTCGTCCTTCATCCAGCCAGGCTTGCGCGGGAAGCCGACGTGGTAGCACAGCCACTGCATCACCACCTGGTGCTCGCCGATCTGCAGCACGGCGAAATTCTTCTCGGTGCCGATGATCGCGCCCTTCGGCGAATCGCTCAGGCAGCGGTTGAGCAAGGCCCGCGCGGCTTCGATCTGCTCGGGCGATTGCATCTGCGTCGGGTTGTCGCTGCCGACCACGACCCGCTTGACGAACTTGACTTCAGTAAGGTCGAACATCGTTGACGAGTCCCCCGACGAGATGGTTCAACGGACCGCTATGGACTTACGCGGGAACCGGCTCGGGCTTGCCGATCTTGCGCGGCGCCACCGAGGTCTGCAGGATGTCCAGCACCCGCGCCAGACCTTCCGGCGGTCCCTTGTCCGCGGCATGCACCGAGACGTGGTACTTGGCCGAGTTGTCCGAGCTGCGCGTGTTCTCCTTGCTGGTGGAGACCGAGCCCTGGATATGCACCTTGGCCTTGAACAGGCCGAAGCCGTATTCCACGTCCGCCGACATCGACGCCGAGGCATCGGTCTTCTCCTTCGAGGAGAAGGACGACTTCACTTCCATGTCGAAGGTGATGTCCACGGTCTGGATGCTCAGGCTGGGCACGTTGACGATGGCCAGCAGCGGCACTTCCAGCTCGACCTCCTCCTCGGCGATGCCGCCGGCCTTGTCCGGGTCGTCGACCGGCCGCTTGAAGCGGAAGCTGGCGGTACGGGTGGCGCCGGTTGCCTGCGGATTCTTCGGGTCGGGGTTGTCCGGCGGCAGGAAGCCGATGACGCGGATGAAATCGGCGGTGGCGCGGGCCAGCTTGACCTGCGCGTCGCAGGCCGCATCGAGCGGGCCGCCGATCAGGTCGCCCATCGGCAGACCCTTGAATTGACTTGACATATTGACGAGTTCGTCAGCCATTGCAGTGACTCCTTCAGTTGGTGGGATTGGTTACATCGTCCGTGCCCGCGACGTCCGGCTTGTCGGCCATGACCGTCTTGAACACGCCCTGCGTCTGCGCCAGATGGTTCAGCAATCTGGCCGCTCCGTCAGTCGGTTCGGTCCCCTCCACGCGCAACACGACGTGGACGGCACTCTGGCGCTGGCTCCGCGCGCTGGCGCTGGTATCCACGCGCACGCTGGAACGGGTGGCGGTGCGCTTGGCCTGCCAGGCACCGCGCGGGCCGGGCGACTCCGGCGCGAAGAAGCCGTCGGCCGACTGCAGGCCGCCGAGGTCGCCGAGCTGCGCATCGAAGCTGATCTCCACGTCCTTGATCCGCAGCACGTTGGTCGAGACCAGCGGCAGCAGCGGCGCGCGGTAGTAGTCCTCGTCGCCTTCGGCGGCCTGCGGGTGCTGCGACGGCAGGCGGATGATCACGCTCTTGGGCCGGTGGAACTCGTCGAAGTAATCGCCGAGGTTGGCCATCTGGTGCTGCTCGATGCGGTCCTGCGCCTCGATCACGGCGCCGGCCAGCGCTTCGATCAGGTCGTTCAATGCGGTCGGTCCAGCCATGGTCGCTCCTGGAGAAAGAAGGCCGCCGTCGGCGACGGCAGCGGATCGGCGGCGCTTGCCGCGCGCGCGCTCAGCTCAGGTCGGGGAAGGAGTCGGTGCGCGCCAGCCAGCCCTTGAGGAACTTGGCGAGCGGCGGCCTGGCCGCGACCAGGCGCTGGTAGTAATCGCGCCGGCCCTGCTTGTAGCGGGCATAGAGATCGCGCTGGTCGGCGGCCTTCAGCGCCGCCAGGGTGGCCGGGCCGAACTTGCCGTCCTCCGGCAGCTGCAGCGCCGGCGTCTGCGCGTTGAGCACGCGCTGCAGCAGCTTGATGGCGTTGTTGCCGGCGTTGACCTGGAAGTCGAACAGGATGTTGGCCAGCGGCTGCAGCGCGATCTCGTCGCCGTGCACCGCATTCCAGTAGCAGGTCTTGTAGATCACCCCGGCCTGCGCATCGGTGAGCGCGCGCAGGTTGTCCAGGGTCGGTTCCAGTTGCAGCAGGCTCTTGGCGTACAAGCGAAACGTCGCCAGGGTGATGCCCTTGTTGGTGGCGCCGCCCGAATCTACCGGATCGTTGACGAAGCCGCCCTCGTGCTTGAGCAGGGTCGGAAAGAAAGCGTTGAAGTCGGCCATGGGATCCTCCGCTGATGCCCGGTGTGGGCGTGGAGGAAGTCTGCGCAGCGCGCCGCATCGGCGGGATCGGCAAAAGCCCGATCCGGCGGCGGCTGCGCACTGAGACGCCGTGTGCATGCGGATCCCCGCGATCCGGGCAGCGGCGTCGGCGCGCGCCGCGCACCGGCCGCGGGCTTCTGGAATAATGCCGGGCTATGAGCAAAATCGAACAACTGCTGGACAACAACCGCTCCTGGTCCGAACGCATCAACCGCGAGGATCCGGAGTTCTTCAGCCGCCTGTCCAAGCAGCAGACCCCGGAGTACCTGTGGATCGGCTGCTCCGACTCGCGGGTGCCGGCGAACCAGATCATCGACATGGCGCCGGGCGAGGTGTTCGTCCACCGCAACATCGCCAACGTGGTCGTGCACACCGACCTGAACTGCCTGTCGGTGATCCAGTTCGCGGTCGAGGTGCTGAAGGTGCGGCACATCCTGGTGGTCGGCCACTACGGCTGCGGCGGCGTGCACGCGGGCCTGACCCGTGCGCGGCTGGGCCTGGTCGACAACTGGATCCGCCACGTCACCGACGTGGCCGAGAAGCACGAGCACTGCCTGCAGCAGGCCGGCGACCTCAATGTGCAGCACGCGCGCCTGTGCGAGCTCAACGTGCTCGAGCAGGTGGTCAACGTCAGCCGCACTTCGATCGTGCTCGACGCCTGGGCGCGCGGCCAGGAACTGACCGTGCACGGCTGGGTCTACAGCCTGCGCGACGGCCGCGTGCACGACCTGGGCATGGAACTCGACCGCATCGACGACCTGGCGCCGCGCTACGATGCCGCCCTGGCGCGCATCAGCCAGGACCGCGAGGACCGCTGAGCGGCGCGCCGTTCCGCCACCTCGATCAAGGATCCGCATGCTCCCCGGCCCGCTCAACCTGCACGCCTGGATCGACGCCCACCGGCATCTGCTGAAGCCGCCGGTGGGCAACAAGTGCATCCACGCCGGCGACTTCATCGTGATGGTGGTCGGTGGGCCGAACGCGCGCAGCGACTACCACTACGACGAAGGCCCGGAGTGGTTCTACCAGCTCGAAGGCGAGATGGTGCTGAAGATCCAGGAAGACGGCGCGGTGCGCGAGATCCCGATCCGCGCCGGCGAGACCTTCCTGCTGCCGCCGAAGGTGCCGCACTCGCCGCAGCGCGGCGCGAACTCGGTCGGCCTGGTGATCGAGCGGCGGCGCCTGCCGCACGAGCAGGACGGCCTGCTGTGGTTCTGCGAGCGCTGCAACCACCTGCTGTACGAAGCCTACTTCCCGCTGCAGGACATCGAGACCGACTTCCCGCCGGTGTTCGCGCGCTTCTACGCCTCCGAATCGCTGCGCACCTGCGCCCGCTGCGGCCACGTGCATCCGCGGCCGGCGGCCGACGCGCCGTGACCGCCCTGCCCCCGCGCCGTTCCGGCTCGCGATGCTGCGCAGCCTGATCGCGCTCAAGCCGCGCGACGTGCCGGTGCGCGTGGCCCTGCGCAACACCGCCGCGGTGGTCGCGCCGCTGGCGCTGGGCGTGGCCGCCGGCCATGCCGAGCTGGGTCTGGCGGTGTCCACCGGCGCGCTCAACACCATGTTCTCCGACCAGCCCGGCCCGTACCGGGCGCGGATGCAGCGCATGCTGATGGCCGCGCTGGCGGCAGGCGTGGCCGCGCTGCTGGGCATGCTGATCGGCGCGCACACCGTGGCGCTGGCGCTGAGCGCGCTGCTGCTCGGCCTGGGCGGCGGCCTGCTGGTGGCGCTGGGCCCGGTGGCGGCGCGGGTCGGGCTGACCAGCATGATCCTGCTGGTGGTCAGCGCCGACGTGCGCCTGCCGCCACTGCAGAGCGTCGGCGTGGCCACGCTGATCTTCGCCGGCGGCGTGCTGCAGATGCTGATGGCGCTGGCCGCCTGGCCGCTGCAGCGCTACCGCCCGGAACGCTTCGCCCTGGCCGACCTGATGCGGCAACTGGCCGGCATCGCCCGCCAGCGGCCCGGCGCGACCGCGGCGCCGCCGGCCACCGAGGCGGTGCTCGAGGCGATGGTGATGCTGCACGGCGAGCACCGCTCGCGCGGACGTGCGGTGCAGGCGTTCCGGGTCATCGCCGAGCTGTGCGAACGCGCGCGGCTGGAGCTGCTGACCCTGGCCGACCTGCACGGACGCCTGGACGCAGGATCGCCCGCGCGGCTGCCGATCGAACGCGTGCTCGAACGCAGCGCGGTGGTGCTGGACCAGCTCGCGCACGCGCTGTACAGCGCCGAGGACCCAGACGCGGCCACTGCGTCGATGACCGGATTCGACGATCTGGTGGATGCGCTGGCGCAAGTGCAGGCGCAGACCGAGGACACCCGCGAACGCCGCCTGCTGCGCATCGCCGTGGCCCGTGCGCAGGGCCTGGGCGGCCAGCTGCGCGCGCTGGCGCGCAATGGCCGCTGGGCCAGCAGCCGCGGCGAGATCCAGGCCGAACTGGCCGAGGCGCAGTTGCCGGCGGCGCTGCGTCCACTGGCGCCGCTGCAGACCTTGAGGGCGAATCTGAAGCTGTCCTCGGTGGCGTTCCGCCACGCGCTGCGCTGCGGCGTGTGCCTGGCGCTGGCGGTGCTGTTCGCCCGCTGGCAGGCGATCCCGCACGGCTACTGGATCCCGATGACCACCGCGATCGTGCTGAAGCCGGATTTCGGCGGCACCCTCAGCTTCGGCGCGCTGCGCGTGGCCGGCACCTTCGGCGGGCTGCTGCTGGCCACCGTGCTGGCCCACTTCGTGATGGACGGGGCGGTGGTGCGGCTGCTGTTGCTGACCGTGTTCTGTCTGGGGTTCCGCCTGCTGACCCAGGTCAACTACGGGCTCGGCGTGGCCTGCCTGACCGGCATGCTGGTGCTGCTGCTGTCGTTCGAGGGCATGGCGCCGGGCGAGGCGATCGGCGAGCGCATCCAGGCCACCGTGCTCGGCAGCGCGCTGGCGCTGGCCGCCTACGCGCTGTGGCCGACCTGGGAACGCAAGCACATCCGCGCGATCCTGGCGCAGTTGCTGCTCGCCTACCGCGACCATCTCGATGCGGTGCTGGAAGGCCGCCTGCAGACGCTGCCGGACACCCGCGCGGCCTCGCGCACCGCGCGCACCAACGCGCAGGCCTCGATCGAACGCCTGCGCGGCGAGCCGCGGCGCAAGCGCAACCTGCGCGAACTGACCCTGGCCGAATCGGTGCTGGCCAACGGCAACCGGCTGATCCGCGCCTCGCTGGCGCTGGAGGCGGTGCTGCGCGATGCGCCGCCGCTGCCGCCGTTGCCGGAACTGCAGCAGTTCCGGCAACAGGCGCATGCCGCACTGACCGAACTGGCCGACAGCCTGCGCAGCGGCACGCCGCCCGCGCAGGCCAGCCTGCGCGCGGACGAGCGGCGCCTGGCCGAGGCGCTGGCCGCGCAGACGCAGGATGGCAGCGACGGCGGCGCGCTGCCCGCACTGGCCGACACCAGCGACCGCGTCGCCGACAGCGTCGGTACCCTGACCCACCTGGTCCGCAGCGCCTTGTTGCCGGCTGCCGCGGCCGCCAAGGAACAACCGCAGGTGACCGCGCACCGCAGCGGGTGAACGCGCCGTCGCCTCACCCTGGCCGTGCGGCCGCTGCTGCAGAGGGCCACGCGGCCTTGCCCCGCGCCGTGCCACGCACTCACCTCCCGTCGTCCTACACGCTCTAGACTCTCGCCCTGCTTCCCGGAATCCAATGCCGATGAACGAGATCCTGTCCCGCCAGCACGCCATCGCCCTCGACGCCGCCGATCCGCTGCGGGCCCTGCGCCAGGAGTTCCTGTTCCCGCAGCATCAGGGCGCCGACCAGGCCTATTTCGTCGGCAACTCGCTGGGCCTGCAACCGCGCAGCGCGCGCGCCGCGGTGCAGGAGGTGCTGGACAAGTGGTCGTCGCTGGCGGTGGAAGGCCATTTCAACGGCGACACCCAGTGGATGACCTACCACGAACTGCTGGCCGCGCCGCTGGCGCGGCTGGTCGGCGCGCACCCGCACGAAGTGGTGGCGATGAACACGCTGACGGTGAACCTGCACCTGCTCATGGTCAGCTTCTACCGGCCCACCCGCGAGCGCCCTGCGATCCTGATCGAGGCCGGCGCGTTCCCGTCCGACCAGCATGCGGTGGCCTCGCAGATCCGTTTCCACGGCTTCGACCCGGCCACCGACCTGATCGAAGTGCAGCCCGACGGCGTCGATGGCACCGTGTCGCTGGCGGCGATCGAGCGCGCCATCGCCGAGCACGGCCCGCGCCTGGCGCTGGTGCTGTGGCCGGGCGTGCAGTACCGCACCGGCCAGGCCTTCGACCTGGCCGCGGTGGCGCGGCTGGCGCGCGCGGCCGGCGCCGCGGTCGGCTTCGACCTGGCCCACGCGATCGGCAACGTGCCGCTGCACCTGCACGATGCCGCGCCGGACTTCGCGGTGTGGTGCCACTACAAATATCTCAACGCCGGCCCCGGCGCGGTCGCCGGCGCCTTCGTGCACGAACGCCACGGCCACGGCGACACCCCGCGCTTCGCCGGGTGGTGGGGCCACGACAAGCGCACCCGTTTCCGTATGGCGCCCGAATTCGTCGCCGCGCCCGGTGCCGACGGCTGGCAGCTGAGCAATCCGCCGATCCTGAGCATGGCCCCGCTGCGCGCCTCGCTGGACCTGTTCGAGCGTGCCGGGCTGGACGCGCTGCGGCAGAAATCGCAGCAACTGACCGGCTACCTGGAGACGCTGATCCGCGCCCGCCTGGCCGACACCCTGCAGATCATCACCCCGTCCGACCCGGCGCAACGCGGCTGCCAGTTGTCGCTGCGGGTGGCCGGCGGGCGGGAGCGCGGTCGCGCCCTGTTCGATTACCTGCAATCGGTCGGCGTGCTCGGCGACTGGCGCGAGCCGGACGTGATCCGGATCAGCCCGGTGCCGCTGTACAACCGCTACCGCGACGTCTACCGCTTCGTCGAGGAAGTGGAAACCTGGGCCGGCGTCTGAGCCGCCTTCTTCGCGCGGCGGCCTGCCGCGCCTTCCGGACACCGCATTGAACGCATCCCCCCGCAGCATCACCCTGATCGGCGCCGGCCTGGCCGGCTCCCTGCTCGCCATCCTGCTCTCGCGCCAGGGCTGGCAGGTCACCGTCTACGAGCGTCGTGGCGACCCGCGCGTGCACGATTACGAGCGCGGCCGCTCGATCAACCTGGCCCTGGCCGAACGCGGCCTGCACGTGCTGCGCCAGGCCGGCGCCGATGCCGCGGTGATGGCCAAGGCGGTGATGATGCGCGGGCGCATGGTGCATTTCGCCGACGGCCACCAGCAGCTGCAGCGCTATGGCCGCGACGACAGCGAGGTGATCTGGTCGGTGCACCGCAACGACCTCAACATCACCCTGCTGCAACTGGCCGAACAGGCCGGGGCGCGCATCCATTTCTACCGGCGCCTGCACACGGTGGATTTCGATGCCGGCTATGCGCGTTTCATCGACGACCGCGACGACCAGCCGCACGACATCCGCTTCGACAGCATGATCGGCGCCGACGGCGCCGGCTCGGCGCTGCGCGCGGCGATGCAGCGCAAGGCGCCGATGGCCGAGCACATCGAGTTCCTCGACCACTCGTACAAGGAACTGGAGATCCCGCCCGGCGCCGACGGCGGCTTCCGCATCGAAGCCAACGCCCTGCATATCTGGCCGCGCGGTCACTACATGTGCATCGCCCTGCCCAACGATGAGGGCACCTTCACCGTCACCCTGTTCCTGCCCAACAAGGGCGAGCCCAGCTTCGCCACCGTGCGCAGCGGCGACGAGGCGCTGGCGCTGTTCGCGCGCGACTTCGCCGATGCGCTGCCGCTGATGCCGCAACTGGCCGAGCATTGGGAGCAGCATCCGCCGGGCCTGCTCGGCACGCTGCGCCTGGAGCGCTGGCACCTGGACGGCCGCGCGGTACTGCTGGGCGACGCCGCGCACGCGATGGTGCCGTTCCACGGGCAAGGCATGAACTGCGCGTTCGAGGATTGCGCGGCGCTGGCCGCGCACCTGCAGCGCGAGCCGGACCTGGCGCGCGCCTATGCCGCCTTCGAGGCCGAGCGCAAGCCCAATGCCGGCGCGATCCAGCAGATGGCGCTGGAGAACTACGTGGAAATGCGCGACCGCGTCGGCGATGCCGGCTTCCTGCTGCAGCGCGAACTCGGCCAGGCCCTGCAGGCGCGGCATCCGACCCGCTTCGTGCCGCACTACACCATGGTCACCTTCCTGCGCACGCCGTACGCGCAGGCGCTGGAACGCAGCGAGGTGCAGCGCGACATCCTGGTCCAGGCCACGCAGGGCCACAGCGATCTGTCGCGGATCGACTGGCACTGGCTGGAGCGCATCGTGCACGCACGGCTGGCACCGCTGGAGGGGGCGCATTGAACCGGCGTAGCCTATCCGGACACCCGCTCCTACAAGCATCCCCACGCTCCTAGACTCGCCTGCCTCGCACCATTCGATTCGTCATGCCCGACAGCTTCCTCTTCTACGACCTGGAAACCTTCGGCGCCGATCCGCGGCGCACGCGCATCGCGCAGTTCGCCGCGGTGCGCACCGATGCCGAGCTCAACGTGATCGAGGAGCCGATCAGTTTCTTCGTCAAACCGGCCGACGACCTGCTGCCCTCGCCGGTCGCCACCCTGATCACCGGCATCGCCCCACAGCAGGCACTGCGCGAGGGCGTCAGCGAAGCCGAGACGTTCGCACGCATCGCCGAGCAGATGGCGCGGCCGCAGACCTGCACGCTGGGCTACAACTCGCTGCGCTTCGACGACGAGTTCGTGCGCCATGGTCTGTTCCGCAATTTCCACGATCCCTACGAACGCGAGTGGCGCAACGGCAACTCGCGCTGGGATCTGCTGGACATGCTGCGACTGATGCACGCGCTGCGCCCGGAGGGCATCGTCTGGCCGCAGCGCGAGGACGGCGCCACCTCGTTCAAGCTGGAGCAACTGGCGCTGGCCAACGGCGTGCGCGACGGCGATGCGCACGAGGCGCTGTCCGACGTGTACGCGACCATCGGCATGGCCCGGCACTTCCGCCGCAGCCAGCCGCGGCTGTGGGAGTACGCGCTGAAGCTGCGCGACAAGCGCTTCTGCGGCGGCCTGCTCGACGCGGTGGCGATGCAGCCGGTACTGCACGTGTCGATGCGCTATCCGGCCACGCGCCTGTGCGCGGCGCCGGTGCTGCCGCTGGCGCGGCATCCGCGCATCGACAGCCGGGTGCTGGTGTTCGACCTGGAAGGCGACATCGAGCCGCTGCTGCGCTATACGCCGGAACAGATCGCCGACCGCCTGTACACCCCGCAGGCCGACCTGCCCGAGGGCGAACAGCGTATCCCGCTCAAGGAAGTGCATCTGAACAAGGCACCGGCGCTGGTCGCCTGGGCGCACCTGCGCGAAGCGGATTTCGCCCGGCTGCGGCTGGACCCCGCGCAACTCCTGGCCAAGGCAGAGCGCCTGCGCGAAGCCGGCCCGGCGCTGGCGGAGAAGGTGCGGCGGGTGTTCGCCAGCGAGCGCGCCGCGGTGCCGGCCGATGTCGACGCCTCGTTGTACGACGGCTTCCTGGCCGATGGCGACAAGCGCACGATGGCTCAGGTCCGCGCCACCCCGCCGGCGCAACTGGCCGCGCTGGAAGGCCAGTTCCGCGATCCGCGCCTGCCCGAGCTGCTGTTCCGCTACCGCGCGCGCAACTGGCCGCAGAGCCTGTCCATCGCCGAACAGGCGCGCTGGGACGACTACCGGCGGCAGCGCCTGCAGCAGGACAGCGGCCTGTCCGAACTGAGCTTCGACGCCTTCTACGCGGAACTGGCCGGTTTACGCCTGGCTCACCCGCAGGATGCTACCAAGCAAGCCCTGCTCGACCAGTTGGCCGCCTGGGGCCACGACCTGCAACGCAGCCTATGACCAGCTATTTCAGCGACGCCAGCTTCAAGTTCCTGCGTGCCCTGGCACGGCACAACGACAAGGCCTGGTTCAACGACAACCGGCACAAGTACGAAGAACACGTGCGCCAGCCGTTCCTGCGCCTGATCACCGACCTGCAGCCGGACCTGGCCCAGGTCAGCGAGCACTTCCGCGCCGACCCGCGCGGCGTCGGCGGCTCGCTGTTCCGCATCCACCGCGACGCGCGCTTCTCCCACGACAAGTCGCCGTACAAGACCTGGCAGGGTGCGCGCCTGTTCCACGAGCGGCGCAAGCAGGTGCCGGCCCCCTCGTTCTACATCCACCTGCAGCCGGGCGAGAGCTTCGTCGGCGCCGGGCTGTGGCATCCGGAACCGGACACGCAGCGCAAGGTGCGCCAGTTCATCTTCGACAATCCCGGCAGCTGGAAGGCCGCCGCGCATGCGCCGGCGCTGCGCCGCCGCTTCGACTTCGAGGAAAGCGAGATGCTGGTGCGGCCGCCGCGCGGTTTCCCGGCCGATTTCGACTACATCGACGACCTCAAGCACAAGAACTGGGTGTTCTGGCGCCAGCTCGACGACGCGACCATGACCGGCCCGCGGCTGCGCGCGCAGGTCGCCGCCGACCTGCAGACGCTGGGCCCGTTCGTGGACTATCTGTGCGCGGCGCTGGACCTGGAGTTCTAGAACGGCAGTGCTTCCCCGTCGGAACGGCTTCAGCGGCGACAGGCATTCCCGGTCACGCGTCGCGGCTGATCCGCTCCTGCAGAACGCCCACACGCAAGGAGACATGCGATGAAGAAATGGCTGACCTTGCTGTTCCTCGCCCTGCTCGCCCTCGGCGGCTACGTCGTCGCTGGGCCGTACCTGGCCATCCGCGGCATCGACCAGGCGTTGCGCGAGCGCGATGCGGCGGCACTGGAGCGCTACGTCGACTTTCCCACGCTGCGGGTCAACCTCAAGGCCCAGGTGGACGATGCGCTGGTGCGCCGCGCCGGCCCCGACCTGCAGTCCAGCCTGTTCGGCGGGGCGCTGCTGTCGCTGGCCGGCGGCCTCGGCGGCATGAGCGTGGATGCGCTGGTCACCCCGACCGGCATCGGCGCGCTGATGCAGGGCGACGCGCTGTGGAAACGCGCCAGCGGCGACACCGTCGGCGGCGATACCTACGCCGCGCCGCGCCCGCCACAACCACTGCGCCAGGCCGAGCACCGCTTCGAATCGACCACGCGCTTCGTCGCCACCGTGCACACCGCCGACGGTACCGCCGTGCCCTTCGTATTCACCCGCGAGGGCCTGCGCTGGAAGCTCAGCAACATCCTGTTGCCGTTGTAGGGCGACTTGCCATCGTCCTGGCGCGTGGTGTCGCCCGGGACCGCATGCATTGTCTCCCCCGTCGCGCTTGCACCGGCGGCGGCATGGCGTGGACTGAACCGTCTGGCCGACGCAGCCATCCCCGGACAGCGCAGCCCCGGCTAACGCACCCCGTCCGCCCCCGTCCTGCCCGCCAGCGCCTGCTGCACGCGCCGGAACGGCATGCGCAGTTGCCAACGCGCCGACCACGGCAGGCGGGCCAAGGCCGCGTGCGCATCCAGCGCCGGCAGTGCACCGGTCCAGGCGAACACCACCTGGTTGTCCATCTGCGGCTCGTCCAGGCGCAGCACGCGGCCGCCGAACAGCGCGCGCAGATGCGCCAGGTGGCGGCGCGTGTCGGTGTCGTACAGGTTCACCGCCAGTACCCCGCCCGGTGCCAGCGCCGCGTGGCAGTCCTCGTAGAAGCCGCGGCTGAGCAGCGCGGCCGGGATGCCGTCGGCGTCGTAGGCGTCGAGCAACAGCAGGTCATAGCGGTCGCGCCGTTGCCGCAGCAACCGCGCGCCGTCGCCGTGCACGGCCTCGAAGCGCGCATCGTCGTCCGGGATGCGGAAGGCCGCGCGCAGGGTCAGCACGTCGGCGTCGGCCTCGATCGCCTCGATCCGCGCCTGCGGCAGGTGCCGATAGCAGAACTTGGCCTGCGAACCGCCGCCGAGGCCTACGATGCCGATCCGCCGCGGGTCCGGGCGCAGCAGCAGCGCACCGAGCATGCTGCGCGTGTAGCCCACCTGCAGCACGTCCGGCCACCAGGTGTACATGCGGCTCTGGGTCACCTCGCCCTTGAACTGCAGGCTGGTGTAGCGCCAGCCGTGGCGCACGTAAGGCCGCCCGGGACGCAGGTCGGCGGGCACGCCCGCTCCGTGCCGCAGCAGGCGGCGCAGCGCGGCCCAGCGGCCGCCGCCGGGCGCCGCATTCACGGCTTGGCGATGTCGTTGGCGACCCCGTGCGGCACATGCCCGGCGGCGACGCGCTCGCGGGCGGCGCTGTCGATGTTGTGCTGCGAATCGTCGAAGAAGATGTCCGCGCCGAAGGCCTGCAGGAACGGCCCCTTGTGGCGGCCGCCGAGGAACAGCGCCTCGTCCAGGCGCACGCCCCATTCGCGCAGGGTGCGGATCACCCGCTCGTGCGCCGGCGCGGAGCGCGCGGTGACCAGCGCGGTGCGGATCGGCGAGGCCTCGCCGGCCGGGAAGGCGGACTGCAGCGCATGCAGCGCCGACAGGAAATTGCGGAACGGCCCGCCGGTCAGCGGCTCGCGCGCGTTCTCGCGTTCGTAGCGACCGAACGCCTCCACGCCCTGCTCGCGCGAGAAGCGCTCGCCCTCGTCGCCGAAGATCACCGCATCGCCATCGAAGGCGATGCGCAGCTGCGTGGACAGACGATCGGCGTCGATCGCGCCGGCGGCCGCGGCCGCTTCCTGCGCATGCTCGCCGGGCGGCTTGGGCAGGATGGTCGCCGCGGCGATGCCGTGGCTGAGCGCGCGCCGCACCGACTCCGGGTTGGCCGAGAGGAACAGATCGGTACCGAACGGCTTGACGTAGGGCCAGGTCGCCTCGCCGGAGGTGAAGGTGGCGCGGACGATGCCCAGCCCGTAGTGCTGGATCGAGTTGAAGATGCGCAACCCGGTATCGGCGGAATTGCGCGACAGCAGGATGACCTCCACCGGCGGCGTCTCCGGCGGCGTGCCCTGATTCAGCGCCAGCAGCTTGCGCACCACCGGGAACGCCACCCCGGGCGCCAGCACATCGTCCTCGCGCTCGCGCTGATACGCGCTGTACGCCTCCACCCCCTCGCGCTCGAACAGGGCATGGCCCTCTTCCAGATCGAACAGGGCGCGCGAGGTGACCGCGACGGTGAGCAGACGGGGGGAGTTGTCGGACATTTTGGCTGGGAGTGGGGAATCGGGAATGGGGAATAGGTAAAGCGGTCTACAGGCAAGGAACCGAGCAGGGGAAACGGGAGACACGGAAACCGCTCTTGCGATTCCCCATTCCCGATTCCTCACTCCCCGCCCTACACCATAAATTGCTCGCTCAGGATCCGCTCCTCCAGATTGTGCTCCGGATCGAACAGCAGGGTGACCAGGCGGTCGCGGGATTCGCGGATGGTGACTTCGACCACGTCGCGGGTCTCGTGCGAGTCGGCGGTGACGCTGACCGGGCGCTTGTACGGATCCAGCACGCGGAAGCGCACCTCGATGTCGGCCTTGAGGATCGCGCCGCGCCAGCGCCGCGGCCGGTACGGCGCGATCGGGGTCAGCGCCAGGGTGTGCGAGCCCAGCGGCAGGATCGGTCCGTGCGCGGAGGAGTTGTAGGCGGTGCTGCCGGCCGGGGTCGACACCAGCACGCCGTCGCAGATCAGTTCATCGACCCGGGTCTGACCGTTGAGATCGATGCTCACGTGCGCGGCCTGACGGGTCTGCCGCAGCAGCGAGACCTCGTTGTAGGCTAGCGAGCCGGTGGTGGCGCCGGATTCGGTCTGCGCCAGCATTTCCAGCGGACGCAGCTTGGCCGGCTCGGCCAGGGCCAGGCGCGCGACCAGGTCGTCGTCGCGGAACTGGTTCATCAGGAAGCCGACCGTGCCCAGCTTCATGCCGAACACCGGCTTGCCCAGGCTGCCGTGGCGATGCAGGGTCTGCAGCATGAAGCCGTCGCCGCCGAGCGCGCACAGCACATCGGCGTCGGCCGGCTCGCAATCGCCGTAGCGCCCGACCAGTTGGGTACGCGCGTGCTGCGCCTCCGGCGCGACGCTGGCGAGGAAACAGATGCGGGGCGAGGACGGCAGGACGGAAGCATTCATGGCCCCGATCATACCCGGGGCGCCATGACCGGCGCGCGGCGGCGAACCGGCGGCACGCGCTTGCAGCCGAGGCAGCGGCCAATCCGCGGCAGTTGCATGCCGCGTCCGCACCGCGCTGTGATGGGACCTGCGGCGACAGCCATTGCAGGCCGGTGCCCGGTACCGGGCCGAGTCGCTCCGCCCGCCTTATCTGCCGGACACGAAGTCGCGGCACGCAGTCTCCGTCGCCTGCTCCTGCATCGCCTGGCGCACCGATGCCGGCACCAACGGGCCCAGATGCTCCCGCACCTGCTGCGCCAGTTCCACGGACCGGATCTCGCCCATCCCCTCCTGCGTGCGCGCATCGGCCAGGCACAGCCAATACCAGGCACGCGCCAGATCCCGGCACGCTTCCGGGCCGCAGGCCTGGATCCAGGCCAGTTCGGGTTCCCAGCCGGCACCCGAGCACCAGCCGGGACGGCTCCATTCGGCCAGCAGCGCGGCATGGTCCGGGATGGTGCCCACGCCCAGGAAGCGACGGCGGCCGTACGCGCGCATGGCCACGCTGCAGCCACGGATGTCCAGCCAGGTGCGCGCATAGACCGCACGCTTCAGTGCTGCCAGTGCCGCGGCCTGCTCGCCGTTGGCGTCCAGCTGCAGAAACAGCGCATACGCGGCATCGCCCACCGATTTCCTGGCAAGTGCACGCAAGCGTCGCAGGTCGCCCTGCCGTGCCTGCTGCAGCGCACGCTGCAGCCGCAGCTCCAGCGGAGGCTGCAGTGCCAGGAAGACGATCAACAACAGGAGCACTGCGGGGATGGCCAGGTACAGCATGTACGCCTCGAAATGCGGCGCTGCAGCCGTGTGCTCGCCCGATGGCGCGGATCGTATCAGCGCGGGCTGTCAGAATCCCGCGGCCTTGCATGACGCGGTCGGTCGCCGCAGCGGTGCGCCGCCGGCCTGGCTCCAACGAAGAACGTGGGGCGAGCGCGGATCCCCGCCACCGACGCGTGACAGCAATCGCCTGCCACGCGCCATGCGTCGCCATCGGGCGACGCGGTACCGCAGTGGGCCAGACCCGCGCGCGCGGGCCTGGCCATCGGCGCGATCGTTCAGACGCCGTGCGCCGCAAGCTGGCCGAGTCGCTGCACCGCCACCGACACCGTCGGGTAGTCCAGCGTCTTCTGCGCAGCCAGCTCCTGCAGCATGCTCAGGGTGAAGCGCAGGCTGCTGTCGTCGCGCTGCAGCCAGTGCTGCACCTTGGCCTCGGCGGTGCCGCCCGGCAGGCTCAGCGCCTGGCCGGCCAGCACGCCGTGGTGCTTGGCCAGTTCGTCGCGCAGCACGCCGCGGGCCACCGCATGCCAGCGGCCGTTGACCTCCAGCGCGTCGATCTGCTCGAACAGCCACGGCAACTGCAGCGCCTCGCCAAGGCGGAAGTGCACCTTCGACACCTCCACCGGCTTGAGCTTGCGGTTGCGCGCCATCTCGATGATGTCGAACGCCGGCTCCAGGAAGCGCAGTTCCGACAGCTGCTGGGCGAGCGCCGGCGGCAGGCCCTTGTCCTGCCACTCCTGCACCAGGGCCTCGTAGCGCGGACGCTGCGAATCGGGCAGCACGCCGGAGGCGACGCGGATATCGTTGAACGGCTCGTAGTAGCGCTCCACCGCGGCGGTGATGCCCGGCATCGGGCCCGGACGGAACAGCAGCCAGCGCACGAAGGCGCGCTGCAGCGTCCAGATCACCTCCAGCGCGTCGATCTGCACCGACTCGGGCACCTTGCCGTCCAGCGCGTCGATCTGCGTCCACAGCGCGCGTGCATCCAGCGTCTCGCGGCTGATGGTGTAGGCCTTGGCGACCTCGGCGATGCTGCGGCCGGTGTCTTCCTGCATGCGCATCAGGAAGGTGGCGCCCATCCGGTTGATGGTGGTGTTGGTCACCGCGGTGGCGATGATCTCGCGCTTGAGGCGGTGCCGCTCCATCGCATCGGCGTACTTCTTCTGCAGCGGCTGCGGGAAGTAGCGCTGCAGCTCCCTGGACAGGTACGGGTCCTCGGGGATGTCCGACTCCAGCAGCTGCTGGAACGCCACCAGCTTGGAGTAGGACAGCAGCACCGCCAGTTCCGGCCGGGTCAGGCCCTGGCCACGCGCCTTGCGCGCAGAGATTTCCGCGTCCGAGGGCAGGTATTCGATCTGCCGGTCGAGCAGGCCCTGCGCCTCCAGGGTGCGGATGAAGTGCTGCTTGGAGCCCAGGCGGGTGACGCTCATCCGCTCCATCAGGCTCAGCGCCTGGTTCTGGCGGATGTTGTCCCACAGCACCAGCTCGGCCACTTCGTCGGTCATCGACGCCAGCAGCTTGTTGCGCGCGTCCAGGGTCAGCTTCTTGGCCTGCACCACGTCGTTGAGCAGGATCTTGATGTTGACCTCGTGGTCGGACGTATCCACGCCGGCCGAGTTGTCGATGAAGTCGGTGTTGAGCAGCACCCCGACCTGCGCGGCCTCGATACGGCCGAGCTGGGTCAGGCCGAGGTTGCCGCCCTCGCCCACCACCTTGCAGCGCAGCTCGCCGCCGTTGACGCGCAGGCCGTTGTTGGCGCGGTCGCCGACGTCGCCGTGGGTCTCGCTGGCGGCCTTGACGTAGGTGCCGATGCCGCCGTTCCAGAACAGGTCCACCGGCGCCTTGAGGATCGCGTTCATCAGGTCGTTCGGCGAGAGTTGCTTGACGCCCGGCTCCAGGCCCAGCGCCTCGCGCACCGGCGCGCTGATCTCGATCGACTTGAGCGTGCGCGGGTAGATGCCGCCGCCGGCGCTGATCAGCTTGGCGTCGTAGTCGGCCCAGCTGGAGCGCGGCAGCTTGAACAGGCGCTCGCGCTCGGCGAAGGACGCCGCCGCGTCCGGGTTCGGGTCGAGGAAGATGTGGCGGTGGTCGAACGCGGCCAGCAGGCGGATGTGGCGCGACAGCAGCATGCCGTTGCCGAACACGTCGCCGGACATGTCGCCGATGCCCACGCAGGTGAAGTCCTCGCTCTGGCAGTCGCGGCCCAGCGCGCGGAAGTGGCGCTTGACCGACTCCCAGGCGCCGCGCGCGGTGATGCCCATGCCCTTGTGGTCGTAGCCGACCGAGCCGCCGGAGGCGAACGCGTCGCCCAGCCAGAAGCCGTGATCCAGCGCCAGGCCGTTGGCGATGTCGGAGAAGGTGGCCGTGCCCTTGTCGGCGGCGACCACCAGGTACGGATCGTCCTGGTCGTGGCGCACCACCTGCGGCGGCGGCACGATCTTGCCGCCGACGATGTTGTCGGTGATGTCCAGCAGGCCCTGGATGAACAGCTTGTAGCAGGCGATGCCTTCGGCCAGCACCGCGTCGCGGTCGCCGCCGACCGGCGGGCGCTTGCAGAAGAAGCCGCCCTTGGCGCCGACCGGCACGATCACCGTGTTCTTGACCATCTGCGCCTTGACCAGGCCCAGCACCTCGGTGCGGAAGTCCTCGCGCCGGTCGGACCAGCGCAGGCCGCCACGCGCCACCGCGCCGAAGCGCAGGTGCACGCCTTCCACGCGCGGGCCGTACACGAAGATCTCGCGGTACGGACGCGGCTTGGGCAGGTCCGGCACCTTGGCCGAATCCAGCTTGAAGCTGATGCAGTGACCCAGCCCGCCATCGGCGGTGCGCTGGTAGTGGCTGGTGCGCAGGGTCGCCTCGATCACGCCCTTGAAGCTGCGCAGGATGCGGTCCTCGTCGAGGCTCGCCACCTGGTCGAACAGCTTCAGCAGCGCGGCCGAGACCGCCTCCAGCTGCGCGTCGCGGCTGCCGCTGCGCGCATCGATCACCGGCTGCAGCGCCTTCAGCGCCGCGGCATCGTCCTTGGCCAGCGGGTGCAGTTGCGCCGTCAGCGCGGCCTGTCCCTCGGCGATCTGTGCCTTGCTCTCGTTGCCGGTGGCCGGATCGAAGCGCGCCTCGAACAGCTCCACCAGCAGCCGCGCCAGCAGCGGATAGCGGTTGCAGGTCTCTTCCACGTAAGCCTGCGAGAACGGCACGCCGGTCTGCAGCAGGTATTTGCAGTAGCCGCGCAGCACCGCGACCTGGCGCCAGCTCAGGCTGGCACCGACGATCAGGCGGTTGAAGCCGTCGTTCTCGGCGTCGCCGCGCCAGATCCGCACGAACGCCTCGCACAGCGGCGCGTCGGCCGCGGCCACATCGATGCTGCCGGCCAGCGGCTCGACCTCGAAGTCCTGGATCGACAGCGGCGTGCCATCGACCACCAGCCGGTACGGACGCTCGGAGATCACCCGCAGGCCCAGGTTCTCCATCATCGGCAGCACGTCCGACAGCGGCAGGTCGTCGTGCTGGCGGTACAGCTTCAGGCGCAGGCTGTCGGCGCCGTCGCGGCGCAGCGCCTGCAGACTCAGGTGCAGGTCTTCCGGACCGCGCAGCGCGGCCAGGCGCTCGACGTCGCGCGCGGCAATCTGCGCGGTCGACTCCTCGATGTAGCCGGCCGGCAGCGCGCGGCCGTAGCCGGCGGCCAGGCGCAGGCCATCGCGCTCGCCGCAGCTGGCCACCAGCGCCTCGCGCAGGTCGTCGTGCCAGTTGCGCAGCAGGTGCGCCAGGCGCGATTCCAGTTCGGTGGTGTCGAACTCCAGCGCCTCGCCCGGCTTGGGCCGCACGATCATGTGCAGCTGCGCCAGCGGCGATTCGCCCAGCACCACGTTGGAATCGATGTACTCGCCGTGCAGCGCGTCCTTCAGCAAGGCCTCAATGCGCAGGCGCACGTCGGTGTTGAAACGCTCGCGCGGGATGTACACCAGCGCGGAAATGAAGCGGCCGTACTTGTCGCGGCGCAGGAACAGGCGGCTGCGCACCCGCTCCTGCAGGCCCAGAATGCCCATCGCGGTGCGGTACAGCTCTTCCTCGTTGGACTGGAACAACTCCTCGCGCGGCAGCGTCTCCAGGATATGGCGCAGCGCCTTGCCGCTGTGGCTGCTCGGGGTCAGCTCGGACTTGCGCATCACGTAGTCGAAGCGCTCGCGCACCAGCGGGATCTCCCACGGGCGGCGGTTGTAGGCGCTGGAGGTGAACAGGCCGAGGAAGCGCTGTTCGGCGACGATGCGGCCCTTGGCGTCGAATTCCAGCACGCCGATGTAGTCCATGTAGCCGCTGCGGTGCACCCGCGAGCGCGCATTGGTCTTGGTCAGGATCAGCGCTTCCTTGGTGCCGGACTCGCTGAGACCGTGTGCGGCCAGCGTGCGCACCGGCCGCGCCGGCGACTTGTCCTGCCCGCGCAGCAGGCCCAGGCCGCTGTCTTCCAGCGGCGCCAGCACGTCTTCGCCGCCCTGCTTCTCCACCCGGTACTCGCGGTAGCCGAAGAAGGTGAAATGGTCGGCCGCGGCCCAGCGCAGGAATTCCTGCGCCTCGCGCCGGCCCTTGTCGTCCACCGGCAGGCGCCGCGTGGTCAGGTCGTCGGCCAGCGCCAGCATCTTCTCGCGCATGCCGCCCCAGTCGCGCACGATGTTGCGCACATCGCCGAGGATGCGCCGGATCGCCGCTTCCACCTGCGCCATGTCTTCCGGCGGCTGGCGGTCGATCTCCAGCGCCATCAGCGATTCCGCCTTGCCCTCGCCCACGTTCTCCAGCGTGCCGCCCTTGTCGCGCTGCATGCGCAGCACCGGGTGGCCGAGCACGTGCACACCGATGCCCAGCTCGGCCAGCGCCATGCTCACCGAGTCGACCAGGAACGGCATGTCGTCGTTGACGATCTGCAGCACCGTGTGCAAGGACTCCCAGCCGTCGTCCTTCAGGTTCGGGTTGAACACCCGCACGTTGACCGTGCCCGGCTTGCGCTTGCGTGCGAACTCCAGCATCGACGCGGCCAGCGCCGCCCACTCCTGCGCGCTGTGGTGGGGGAACTCGTCCTCCTCCATGCGCTTGTAGAACTCTTCGGCGAAGGTCTGCGCCTCCTCCTGGCGCGCGGCCGGATAGCGCTTGCGCAGCGCCGCGAACACCGAGGCCAGGCTGAAGGCGCTGGCGGCCGGCGCCGCGTCGATCACCTTGGCGGTCGCCGGCACGGTCGCGGCCAGCCTGGGCGGCGTCGCGGCCTTGCGCGGGGCGGCGGCCTTGGCCGCAGGCTTGGCGGCCGCCTTGGTCTTGGCAGGCGCCTTGGCCGGCTTGGTGGCGGACGGGGTCGCGGAGGTGCGGGTGGCGGCCGAAGATTTGGAACGGGAAGCGGCGTGTTTGGGTTTCATGACGGAGAGCAGCAACGATGCTCGATGGGAAAGCCGGAATTGTACCGGTGCTCCGTTCAACTACCTTGCTGCATCGCAAACCAATGGAGCGGCCGCGGCGACGCGCCAGATCGCGCAAAGCGACCGCAACACCATCATCACGCGGCGGTCACCATGCTTTGCCAGCCACGCTGTTGTCAGCAAGAACACCCCTGTGTCAAGGCTGTTCTAATTCTAAACTGGACGGTATAGTCCACAATCGATGAGCACTCCCCTCGCCTCCGCCGCACAGCGCCAGGCGCGCGACCAGCGCGTGTACGCTGCCGTGCGCGAATTGCTGGCCGAGGAAGGCATGGGCCTGAGCATGGATGCAGTGGCGGCACGTGCCGGCTGCTCCAAGCAGACCCTGTACAGCCGCTACCGCAGCAAGCAGGGTCTGCTGCGGCGCGCGATGCAGGATCACCTGGACTTGGCCACCGCGCACCTGGAGCCGGTGCAGGACGACCTGCGCGGCAGCCTGCTGCGTTTCGCCTGCGAGTACCTGGAACAGCTGTCGGAACCGCGTGTGCTGCAGAGTTGCCAGCTGATCGCCGCCGAGTCGCGGCACTTCCCCGAAGAAGCGCGCGCCATGTTCCGCGACAGCGCCGGCGCGCTGATGCAGCGCCTGAGCGAGCGCTTGCGCGGCGCCATGGCGCGCGACCAGCTCCGGCATGACGATCCGCACTTCATGGCCGAGCTGCTGTTGAGCATGATCGTCGGCATGGATTTCGAGCGTCAGCGCTTCCACAGCGCGCATCGCGGCGACGCCGCCGCGCAGCGCGCCTGGGCCGAGTTCGCCGTGGACGGCTTCTTGCGCGCGTTCGCCGCCGCCCCTTTCCTTCCTTCTACAAAACCAGACCGGAGTACCACCCGATGACCTCCCCGTTGCGTTCTCTCGCCCTGGCCTGCGCCGTCGTGGTGGTGTTGGCGTCCTGCAAGAAACAGGAGCAACAGCAGGCCATGCCGCCGCCGGAAGTGGGCGTACTGCAGGCGCAGCCGCAGACCGTGCCGCTTGAGCGCGAACTGGTCGGCCGCCTGTCCGCGTTCCGCAGCGCCGATGTGCGCGCCCGCGTGCCCGGCGTGCTGGAAAAGCGCCTGTACACCGAAGGCACCGACGTCAAGGAAGGCCAGCCGCTGTTCCAGATCGACCCGGCGCCGCTGCGTGCGACCCTGGCCTCGGCGCAGGGCCAGCTGGCCGCGGCCGAAGCCACCTACGCCAACGCCAAGGCCGCCGCCGCCCGCGCGCGCAGCCTGGCGCCGCAGGCCTACGTGTCCAAGTCCGACCTAGACAACGCCGAGGCCACCGAACGCAGCTCCGCCGCGTCGGTGCAGCAGGCCCGTGCGGCGGTGGAAACCGCGCGCATCAACCTCGGCTACGCCACCGTCACTGCGCCGATCGCCGGCCGCGCCGGCAAGCAGCAGGTCACCGAGGGCGCGCTGGTCGGCCAGGGCGACAGCACGCTGCTGACCACGATCGACCAGCTGGACCCGCTGTACGTCAACTTCTCGATGAGTTCCGACGAACTGGCGCAGCTGCGCCAGGCGCAGACCGAAGGCAACGTCGCCCTCAACGCCGAGGACAAGTCCACCGTGCAGATCAAGCTCGGCGACGGCAGCACCTATGCGCATGCCGGCACCCTGGACTTCTCCGGCGCGGCGGTCGACCCGAGCACCGGCTCGGTGACGCTGCGCGCGCTGCTGCCCAATCCGGACCGGGTGCTGCTGCCCGGCGCCTTCGTCAGCTTCTCGGCCAACCTGGGCCAGCGCAAGGACGTGTACCTGATCCCGCAGGCGGCCGTGCTGCGCGACGCCAAGGGCGCCTATGCCTTGGTCGTCGGCAAAGACAGCAAGGTGGTGCGCAAGGACCTGACCACGGTCGGCCAGCAGGGCGACAAGTGGATCGTCAGCGGCGGCCTGCAGAACGGCGACCAGGTCGTGGTCAGCGGCCTGCCCAAGGTCAAGGAAGGCGCACCGGCCGTGGCCAAGCCGTGGGATCCGAATGCCGCCGCGCAGGGCCAGGGCCCCGCTGCCGGCGCGGCTCCCGGCCAGGGCGCCCAAGGCGCCGCGGCGCCGGCCAAGGGCGCCGCCCCGGCGCAGGGCGCAGCGCACGGCGATGCGCCGAACGCCGCCTCGCCTTCCGACCAGCCGAAGCAGTAACGGACTCCCCCCATGCCTAAGTTCTTCATCGAACACCCGGTCTTCGCCTGGGTGGTGGCGATCCTGATCTCGCTCAGCGGCGTGATCGCCATCCTCAATCTCGGGGTCGAGTCGTATCCCTCGATCGCCCCACCCCAGGTCACCGTCAACGCCACCTATCCCGGCGCCAGCGCCAGCACCACCGAACGCTCGGTCACCCAGGTCATCGAACAGCAGCTGACCGGCATCGACCACCTGCTGTACTTCAGCTCGTCGTCGTCCTCCAGCGGCAGCGCCACCATCACCCTGACCTTCGAGACCGGCACCGACCCGGACATCGCCCAGGTGCAGGTGCAGAACAAGGTGTCGCTGGCAACCCCGCGCCTGCCCTCGGAAGTGACCGCGCAGGGCGTGGTGGTGGCCAAGGCCAACGCCGGCTTCCTCAGCGTGATCGCGCTGCGTTCGGACAACCCATCGATCGACCGCGACGCGCTCAACGACATCGTCGGGTCGCGGGTGCTGGAACAGATCTCGCGCGTGCCCGGCGTCGGCAGCACCCAGCAGTTCGGTGCCGAGTACGCCATGGACATCTGGTTGAACCCGGAGAAGCTGCAGGGTTACCACATGTCCGCCACCGACGTGTACAACGCGATCCGCGCGCAGAACGTGCAGTTCGCCGCCGGCTCGCTCGGTTCGGATCCGGCGCCGCAGGGCCAGTCGTTCACCGCCACGGTCAGCGCCGAGGGCCGCTTCACCTCGCCCGAGCAGTTCGAGAACATCATCCTGCGCGCCGACGGCAACGGCACTGTGGTGCGGCTGAAGGACGTGGCCCGGGTCGCGTTCGGCCCGACCAACTTCGGCTTCGATACCCAGTACAACGGCAAGCCGACCGGCGCCTTCGCCATCCAGCTGCTGCCGGGCGCCAATGCGCTGAGCGTGTCCGAGGCGGTCAAGGCCAAGATGGACGAGCTGCAGCCCAGCTTCCCGCAGGGCGTCACCTGGTTCACGCCGTACGAGAGCACCACCTTCGTCAAGATCTCGATCGAGGAAGTGGTCAAGACCCTGGCCGAGGCGATCGTGCTGGTGTTCCTGGTGATGCTGGTGTTCCTGCAGAACTTCCGCGCCACCATCATCCCCACCCTGGTCATCCCGGTGGCGCTGCTGGGCACCTTCCTGGGCATGTGGGCGATCGGCTTCACCATCAACCAGCTGACCCTGTTCGCGATGGTGCTGGCGATCGGCATCGTGGTCGACGACGCGATCGTGGTGATCGAGAACGTCGAACGCATCATGTCCGAGGAGCACCTGGCGCCGAAGGCAGCCACGCACAAGGCGATGACCCAGATCACCGGCGCGGTGGTGGCCATCACCGTGGTGCTGGCGGCGGTGTTCATTCCGTCGGCGATGCAGCCCGGCGCGGCCGGCGCGATCTACAAGCAGTTCGCGATCACCATCGCCATGTCGATGGCGTTCTCCGCCTTCCTGGCGCTGAGCTTCACCCCGGCGCTGTGTGCGGCGTTCCTCAAGCCCACCCACAACGACAACCCGAACTGGGTCTACCGCACCTTCAACAAGTACTACGACAAGCTGGCGCACCGCTACGTCGGCGCGGTGGGCAACACCATCCGCCGCGCGCCGCGCTGGATGGCGGTGTTCGCCCTGCTGGTGGTGCTGTGCGGCTTCCTGTTCACGCGCATGCCGGGCAGCTTCCTGCCGGAAGAGGACCAGGGCTTCGCGCTGGCGATCGTGCAGCTGCCGCCGGGTGCGACCAAGACCCGCACCAACGAGGTGTTCGCGCAGATGCGCGGCGTGCTGCAGCAGCAGAAGGCAGTCGAAGGCATGCTGCAGGTGGCCGGCTTCAGCTTCCTTGGCCGCGGCGAGAACGTGGGCATGGGCTTCATCCGGCTCAAGCCCTGGGACGAGCGCGACATCGCCGCCGGCGACCTGATCCAGCAGTTGAACGGGATGTTCTACGGCATCAAGGACGCGCAGATCTTCGTGGTCAACCTGCCCACGGTGAACGGCCTGGGCCAGTTCGGCGGCTTCGACATGTGGCTGCAGGACCGCAGCGGCCAGGGCGAGGAAGCCCTGCTGCAGGCACGCAACATCGTGCTCGGCAAGGCCGCGCAGCGCCAGGACACCCTGGCCGGCGTGCGTCCGAACGGCCTGGAGAACTCGCCGCAGCTGCAGTTGAAGGTGGACCGCGTGCAGGCGCAGTCGATGGGCCTGTCGGTCAACGACATCTACCAGTCGATCCAGCTGATGCTGGCGCCGGTGTACGTCAACGACTTCTTCTACGAAGGCCGCATCAAGCGCGTCAACATGCAGGCCGACGCGCCGTTCCGCACCGGTCCGGAGTCGCTGCGCAACTTCTACGTGCCCAGCAGCTCCGCCTCCGATAGCAGCGGCCTGCCGCAGATGATCCCGCTGAGCACGGTGGTGAGCTCGGACTGGATCTACAGCTCGCCGTCGCTGAGCCGCTACAACGGCTACTCGGCGATCAACATCGTCGGCAACCCGGCGCCGGGCGGCAGTTCCGGCCAGGCGATGAGCGCGATGGAGGACATCGTCAACAACGACCTGCCGCCGGGCTTCGGCTTCGACTGGAGCGGCATGTCGTACCAGGAAATCATCGCCGGCAACACCGCCACGCTGCTGCTGGTGCTGTCGATCGTGGTGGTGTTCCTGTGCCTGGCGGCGCTGTACGAAAGCTGGTCGATCCCGGTGTCGGTGCTGCTGGTGGTGCCGATCGGCGTGCTCGGCGCGGTGGCGTTCTCGCTGCTGCGTGGCCTGCCGAACGACATCTACTTCAAGATCGGCCTGATCACGGTGATCGGCCTGGCCGCCAAGAACGCGATCCTGATCGTCGAGTTCGCGGTGGAGCAGCGGGCGATGGGCAAGACCCTGCGCGAGGCCGCGGCCGAGGCGGCGCACCTGCGTTTCCGCCCGATCCTGATGACCTCGTTCGCCTTCATCCTCGGCGTGCTGCCGATGGCGATCTCCACCGGCGCCGGCGCCAACGCCCGCCACGCCATCGGTACCGGCGTGATCGGCGGCATGCTGTTCGCCACCGTGCTGGGCGTGCTGTTCATCCCGCTGTTCTTCGTGATGGTGCGGCGCATGCTCGGCGACAAGCTGGACGAGCCGTCGAAGGAGTTCACGCAGATGCAGGAAGCCGGCCTGGCGCGGCATCAACCTGACCGGTAAAGCCGGGACCCGGGACCCGGGACCCGGGACCCGCAAAGGCTAGAAGCAAAAACAAAGAAGCGGCCGCAAGGCCGCTTCTTTGTTGAAGGCA